>JAISPN010000147.1 GCA_031274845.1 Acidobacteriaceae bacterium | reverse complement strand
CCAGATCCCATGCCGCCGGGGTTCCTGGGGTTTGCTGGTTCCATCGGGATTAACGTGCTGAATGCGACAGAGCGGCGAGTCTGGCAGAACTGCCTGTATACGCTTGACGCGGATGGTCGCGTCAAGGAGCGATGGACACAGTGGGACAAATTATGTGAGGGTTCATCGGGGCCAGGCCCGCACCGTCTGCGCATCAGCCCCTACGATCCTGAGCACCGCGTCTTTGTTGTGAATGAGACCGTTAAGCAGATTTATGTGTTTTCCAATGACGGGAAGCAATTACTGCGCCCGCTCGGTGAGAAGAATGTGTCCGGGAGCGACCACACGCACTTTGACAATCCGCAAGATTACGCCTTTTTGCCCGACGGACGAATCCACATCGCGGATGGACTCGACAATCATCGCGTGATCCTGCTCGATCGGAATATGAACTATCTGTCCGAAGTCGGAGGAAAGGGCACCGGGCCAGGGCAGTTCAACGGCGTCCATGCGGTCGCCGTGGGGCCAGGCGGGCGCGTCTTCGCGCTCGACCGCTCTGGCGGACGGATCAACGTATTTCGGACGGCAACGGATTCAGCGAAGTTGGAGTTCGTTGATGCGTTCAACGGCTTCGAGCTTCCGCTCGACATCCTCGTGAACGACGATGCGTTGTGGGTGACCGATCTGGGGCCGCTACGCTTTACTAAGCTCGATTTCACGGGCAAGCACCTTTACACGTGGATGGTGCCGTCAGATCTGCCGGATGGCTATCTCGAAGTCCACACCTTCAGCGTCGATGCCAACCGCAATTTGTATGGAGGGGATAACCAGTACGGCCGCACGCAGAAGTTTGTGCCTCGTCGCGATGCCGATCCGGCGCTCATCATCGGTCAGCCCTGGGCCGCACGCTGACGGATTAACTTCCGTCTCTGATGACCCGGCACGATTCGATGTCGAAGGTGACGTTACCGAGCGCTAATCGCGGTTGATCTCGCAGGCTGCCGAGGAATTCGAGAAACCGCTCGATGTCCGCCGCCGTGCTGACAATCCCGAGCGACACGCGAATCGCGCCGATGCTCTTGCCGGTTCGGCGGTCGGCCATGAGTTGCACGAAGCGCGGGAGCGTCATGCCGAGCCCCGCGTCGGCGGCCGCGCGCATATCGCTCTCGGTGATCCCCTCCGCCGTTTCCCCGGCGCCGGGGTTACAGAAGCAACCCGTTCTGAGCGAGATGCCCCGTTCGCCCGCCAGCTCTTCGATCCGGCGGTAATCGAGCAGGTGGCCATCCGGGTCGTAACCATTCAGCGTCACCGTGCCGCCACGCATCTCTGTCGTTGCCGGTCCGTAAATGCGCACCATCGGCCGGCCGTTGCTGTGTCGTAACTCGAGTAACGCGGTCAGGAGATGACGGGTGAGACACATGACGCGGCGAGTGATCGTGTCGAGACCGACGCGCTGCATGTGATCGAGGCCGATCTCGACCGCCGGGATATTCAGGTAGTTCAGCGTGCCGTCTTCAAAGCCCGCCTCGTCTGGCGAGAGCAGGTGATAGCGCCCCTGTACCGTCGCGAAGTTGACCGTCCCGCCGGCGTACCACGGCCGGTGAAGCAGGCGGAGGCTGGCGCGTTTCGCGATCAAGCATCCAATACCGGTGGGGTAGCCGAACATCTTGTAAAACGAGAGCGTCACGAACTCGGGCCGCACCGCTGACAGATCGAGCCGGCTGGTCGGGACGAAGGCGGCGGCGTCGAGCAGCACCGTCCATCCGGCCTGTTGCGCCTGCTCGACGAGCGACAGCGGATGCTTGACGCCGGAAAAGTTCGACTGTGCCGGATAGGCAAACAGTTTTTGCTGCTGACGGTCGCTCGTCCCGAGCTGACGTTCGAGCGCCGCGAGATCGATGCGCAGATCGGGTGTGGTCAGCGGGACGTAGTCGACCGCCGCCCCCGCCGCGTGCGCGAACTCGCGAACGCCGTTCACTGAATTGTGGTTGTCGGTCGTCAACAAGAAGCGGCTGCCGGCATCGAAGGGAAAGCTCTCGCCGACTAGCTTGAGCGCGCCGCTGCAGTTCGCGGTGAAGATGGCGGTGTACTCGGCCGGGTCCGCGTTGAAGAAGCGCAGGACCGCTCGACGCGCGCGCTCCACAAGATCGGTGGACGCGGCCGACGCCAGACTCACCGAGTGCGGATTGCCGAGCACGACGCCGGTGATGCGCGCGAGGTGCTCGCGGATCTGCGATTCGGCGTGCAGCCCCGCGCCGGTGTAATCCAGATAGACCTGCCCCGTGGCGTCGAGCCGTGCGTACTCGCGGTGACGGAGTTCGTCGAGCGCCGCGGTTTGCTGGTAGTCGGGGTCGTCGGTAATCACACTCATGCGCGTGACGGATCTTCGCCGAGCGTGGCGTAGTAGGACGCGATCTGCGCGGCGGCTCCCGCGCGCGTGTACACGTCAGCGCGGCGCGATGCAATCACGTCCGCGATGACGGTTGCGACCTCCTCCGCGCTTTGTGAGTGTGGGAGCTGCCGAGAATCGGGACCGCCGTGCAGGGCATTCACTCCGAACTCAGTGCGGACGACCCCCGGCGAGACGAGCGAGATCTGAATCTCTGGATGCGTCGCCTGCACTTCAGCCCGGAAGGTCGTCGTCAGCGCATTCAGGAAATGTTTGGCGGCGCAGTACGCGGAGCGGAATGTCGCAAACGGAATGCGTCCGAGCATCGAGGAGACGTTGACGATGTGCCCGCGTCCGCGTGCCTTGAAGTGGGGGAGCACTTCCTGCATGCCGTAGAGCGCGCTCATGACGTTCACGCGCATTACCTGATCGATATCCTCGTCGGTGAGCTCGGACGGCGGCCGCGAGATTCCTTGTCCCACGTTGTTGACCCAAACGTCGATGCGTCCGTGCGCCGCCAGCACATCACGAACGACCTGCTGTACCGCCGCCCGGCTGGTCACGTCGGCCACGAGCGTCAAGGCATTCCCCGAACGCAGGGCGACGTCGGCCAATCGATCCTGACGTCTGGCCGCCAGTACCGGAACAGCGCCACGCGCGTGGACGACTTCAGCGAGCGCGGCGCCAATACCCGCGCTGGCCCCGGTAATTACGATGATGGAGTTTTGCACGAGATTGATTCTAACCGTCCGGCGTGTGGTTCACGTCTGATCGGGATTGACGAGTCAGTCAGCGTTAGGTGGAAACGGTTGCGGCGTTCTTTGCGGAGCGCCAATCCTCGCGGCTCACGCTCGATACATCGAAACGATTGAGCGGAGTTCTTGTTATACGGCGTTGTCTTGTGTGGTGGCGAGGGACAGAATCGAACTGTCGACACTACGATTTTCAGTCGTATGCTCTACCAACTGAGCTACCTCGCCACGCCGGGATGTGCATGGGGCGCTGCAGGAGCCGCAGCGCCATGAAGGAGTTTGGATCATAGCATGAGTGCCACACTCGACCGATTGCCGTCCGCTGATGTGCGCCAGCAGTTTGGCGATATCGACATCTACCTCTTCGAT
>JAISPN010000167.1 GCA_031274845.1 Acidobacteriaceae bacterium | reverse complement strand
CGATCTCGCTGACGGTAGCGTCCACCCATGCGGCATCTGGCGCGTTGCCGAGCAGGATGTGCGCGGTGCGCGAGACCGCGATGCGCGCGGCGCGGGCCTCGTCGAGCGTGACTTCGAGCCGCGCGCCGGTGGTGTCTTCGAGCGTGAGGAGCCGGACGCCGGGTGTCGCCATGTCGCCGGGCTCGATCGCGCGCGTGGTGATGATGCCGTCAAATGGCGCCGTCAGCGTCGTGTACGAGCGCGCGATGGCCGCGGCGTCCACGGCGGCAGTGGCCGCGGTACGTGAGGCGATGGTGGCGTCGAGCGTGGCTTGCGCCGACGTACGCTGCGCGCGCGCGGCATCGAGAGCGGCGGTCGCGCGGTCGAGTTCTTGCGGCGTCGCCGAGCGCCGATCGTGCAGGCTGCGGATGCGATCGTAGGTGGTCTCGGCGAGCGTGACCGCGGCGTCCGCCGCGCGCACGGCGCCTTCGGCGGCGCGCGTCTGTTGCGCGCTGGCGTCTGACATCGCATCGGCGTGCCGTTCGGCGGCGGTCAGTTCGCGCGCATCGAGCGTGACGAGCGGGGTGCCGCGCGTGACGCGATCGCCGGGGCGTCCGTGGACGCTGATGACGGACGCCATCACGCGGCTGGCGATGTCAGCGGTTACACGAGCGCGCACGATGCCGCCTGCTTCAAACGTGGAGGGCCAGTCGCGCGCGTGGACGCGCATCGTGGCGGCGGGAACAACGGGTGCGGCTGGCGGCGTGTCCGCCGGGGCGGTGCGGCAGCCCGTGGACAGGAGCGTCAGCGCGAGGACGATCGGCACAATTGGTTTCACGAGGAGACCTCGAAGTGATTCAGGGTTGACGGCCGAGCGCGCGGTGTAACGTCGCCGTGCTGATGAGGGCGTCGGCCATCGCCTTCGTCCGTTGAGCGTCGGCATCGAGCCAGGCGCTTTGCGCGCGCAGCAGATCGGTCACGCTGGCGAGCCCCGCGTCGACACGATCGCGGATGATGCGTTCGCTCTCGCGCGCGGCGCCAACGGCGGCGCTGCCTGCGTCGATGCGCGCGAGCGCGGCGCGTTGTTCGGTAAGCGCGGTGATGACCTCGACGTGGACGGCGGCACGCGCGGCATCCGTCGCGGCGGCGGCCTTGGTTTGCGCGAGCGACGCGGCCGTGAGGCGCGCGCGTTCGGCGCCGCCGAGCGACAGCGTCCAACTCACATCGGCGCCCGCCACCCACGATGTGGCGCGCGTGGTGAACTGTGTACCGGTGACCTCGACGCCCGCGTCAGTGGTGACGCGCGGCAGCAACGCGGCGCGCGCGAGCTGACGTTCGGCGCGCGCTTGTTGTTCGCCGAGCGCCGCTCGGCGTAGTTCAGGCCGCGCGGCCTCGGCTTCGGCGAGGAGCGCCGCCATGTCGCCGCTGTCCGCGATCGAGGTGACGGCTGTTGATTCAATCACCTGATACGTCCGGTCGATCGGTGATCCCATCAACCGGTTGAGTTCGGCGCGCGCGATGAGTGTTTCGCCTTCGGCTTCGACCGCGCGCTGGACCAGCGTGGCGACGTGCGCGTCGAGCGCGAGCACGTCAGCGTCGGTGGCGGTGCCGGCGTCTCGCCGGTCGGCCGCGCGCGCGCGATCGGCGCGGGCGGACTGTACGGCGGTGTCCATCGCACGGCGCGTCGCATTTGCGGAGACGAGGCGCGCATAGGCGCCAGTGGCGGCGACGGCAAGCGCCGCGCGCTGTTCGTCGAGCGTCAGCGTCGCGGCGTCACGCGCGATGCGTGCGCTCTCGACAGTGGCGTTCTGGCGGCCATCGAACAGCGATTGCCGGACGCCGAGTGAGGTCCGATGGACACTCATCGCGTCCGGATGCGTGAGCGCGTCGATGGCGAAGTGATTCGCGGTCAATTGACGAGACGCGAGCAGCGAGCCGAAGACGAACACCGGCTGATTGCCACGCTGCCACGATTCGGCGACGGAGAGGCGTGGAAACCATCCCGCGCGTGCTTCCAGGAGCCGCGCGGCGTCGATGGCTGCGCCCGCTTCGGCGGCGCGCACATCGGCGTTGCGGGCGAGCGCTTCCTGTACCGCCTGTTCAAGCGTCAGAATGTTCTGAGCCGCGGCGGATGTCGCGGTCAACGCGGAGAGTACGATCGCGAAAAGGCCGGCCAGCGCGGGCGGCCACACGGATTTCAGCATGTTGTGTCGGAGAGATGCAGAAACGGCGGACGAGGTGACAGGCGGGATCTCGTCATCTCGCCGTTTGGTCATTCCGTCAATGACCAGACGATCGCTGTCACCTTTTGTGCCGTTCCTGCATCTCTCTCGTAACGGAGGTGTGTGACTGATGCTGCCCTTGCCCCATCACTATGTCGTGACGGCGATTCCTGTAGTTGGTGAGATTCATTTGATCTCGGAGGGGCTCTCGCCGCTCTCGACCGAGGCGCCAGTGGAATTCGATGGTCCCGGCGGGTTGTGGTCGCCAGAGACGATGCTGGTGGGCGCGGCTGCCGATTGCTTCGCGATCACCTTTCGCGGCGTCGCGCGCGCGTCACATCTGGAGTGGCTCGACATGCGCTGCGCGGCAACCGGGACGCTGGATCGGGTTGACGGCGTCATGCGTTTCACTACGATCGAGTTGCACGTCCACCTGACGCTCGCGGAGGGGATCGATCACGGGCTGGCGCACCGGGTGCTCGACAAGGCCAAGCGCAGTTGCCTCATCACGAACTCGATGAACGCGGAGGTTCGTCTGGAGGCCACGATCGCGAGCTAGTCATCTCGTCATCTGGTGATCTGGTCGTTGGGTTATTGGGGGCAATCCTGAATCGTCTGCGCGCAGCCGTCAGGCTCTTCACAGAACGCTTCGCTCGGTCGCGCGCTGCTTTTCGTTACGATTTGATCGTTGCGATTGAATGAGTGGGGGCTCGTGTTTGTGGCGGGCTCGTTGCCGCGTGAAATGTTCCGATTCGTCAATGACCAGATCACCAGATCGCCAGATCGCTCAAGCACCAGATGAAATGACCAGACGGCCAGATGACCAGATCGTCCGCGCGGAGTATGCCGCGCTGGTGCGGGAGGCGATGGGCGGCAGCCGGGCGGCGATGGAGCGGTTGCTGATGCGCGCGCAGGAGGTGGCCTATCGGTTCAGCATCCTCGTGTGCGGGCATCCCGAGGATGCCGAGGATGTCATGCAGGAGGCGCTGCTCAACACGTTTCAGTACGTGCGGCGCATCGACGATCCGTCCGCCTTTCGCACCTGGCTCTATGCCACCGTCCGCAATGCGTGTTTGATGAAGCGGCGGCGGCGCGTGGGCGAGCCCGCGGGGTTTGTGCCGATCGATGTGCACGCGGGTGACGATCCGTCGCTGGCGGCGATTGCGGATCGCGCGATGCCGGTAGACGAGCAACTGGTGCAGGCGGCGGTGGGCGCGCGGTTGCGCGCGGCGCTCGACCGGCTGCCGGCGGCGTACCGGATGATTGTCGTGCTGCGCGAGATGGAAGGGTTGTCGACGCGCGAGGTGGCGGCCATCACCGGCTATTCGGAAGCCAACGTGAAGCAGCGGCTGCACCGCGCGCGTGTACGGCTGCGGCAGCATCTGGAGAACGTATGACGAGGCCGTGCAGGGACACACTGGAGAACATTTCCGCCTACCTCGATGGCGAGCTCGACGCGCGCGCGTGCGAGGCGATCGAGCAACACAGCCGCACCTGTCCGGGCTGCGCTGCTTTCGTCGATGGATTACGGCAGACCGTCGGGTTGTGCCGTCAGGCGGCGAACACGGAGTTGCCGGAGGCGGTGCGTCAACGGGCCAGCGCCGCGATTCGTCAGTTGCTCGACGACTAAGCGCCCTCGCGGTAGACACGTGGTGGCGAGTTCACGGCAGGCGGATTGCGCGTCACGTCTGTGATGACGTGAGCTCCCATACGTGGGCGAGGGGCGTTGCGGTGTGAGATGGCCCCTCTCCTGTCTACAGGAGAGGGGAACATGGGGGAATTCGCGCGTGCGCTATTTCGGCGCGATGGTGGGGTTCACCCAGCCGTTCTTCATCACATCGTGCGACGGACGGAAGCTGAGATAGTCCACGTGATCCGGAATGTCGGCCCAGCCATGAATAACGCCGGGCGGCACGATCAGCACGTCACCCACCTTCAACTCGACTTTGCGTGACCCGACCGCGAGACCGCCGCAGCCAGGACCGTTCGGTCCCCCGTCGGGATTGGACGTGCTCTTGCGGCCGTTGACGACTTTGCCATCGATGAATGCGGTTCCGGCGCCAGAGATGATGTAGTAACCCTCGGTCTGGTTGTCGTGCGTGATGGCGCCCGGGATGGCATCCGCGGGCGGAGTGGCCATCTGCTCGCCGCAGGGGGTGACTTGCGGCGCGGCCCCACGAGCGGCGGCAGGCGCGGCGCCACGGGCGGCCGGCGCGGCGGCTGCCGCGGGACGATTGCGCGTGGAGGAGCGGTGGATGACACCCAGTTCCATGCTCCATCCGTCACCGATATCGACGACCCGCGCGTTTTCGTCGCGCGTCTGCTGGTTTTGTTCCGTGGCGTTGATCTTGTCGATCTCCGCCTTCGTGATGACCGTCGCGGTGGTGGGGTTCCCCGGTCTCGGTTGCGCCGAGAGCGCGACTGGCGTCACGGCCACCACCATCACCAAGATCTTCTGTGCACTCTGTTTCATGAACGTTCCTCCTGAATCGCTCGTCAGCGGTCACATCCTACACGAGCCTGCTACGTCGTTATCGTTTCGAGACGCGGTGCAGCACGGCGTTGATCGTATCGGCGACGTAGATATCTCCGTCCGGCGCGATGGCCATGTAGTGCGCTTCGCCGAACTCGCCGAGCGCTGGGCCTGGACCGGGCTGGCCCATCATCGCGACCGGTTGGCCGCCAGCGTTCAGCCGCAAGATCTGACCAGAGAATCCGGTGGCGAGGTAGAGCTGTTGGTCGGGGCCCATCAAGAGCCCGCACGGCAGCCCTTTGAACGCCCACGCCTTGAGGAACGTGCCGTTCATGTCGAAGATCTGGACGCGCCGGTTCTCGCGATCCGCGACGAGCACCTGGTTGTTGACGATGAGGATGGAGTGCGGCTGATCGAATTGTCCGGGCGCCGTGCCCTTGCCGCCCCAACTCGTGATGAATGTGCCGGCGCTGTCGAAGCGCAGCACGCGCCCTTCGCCGCGGCCGTGCCCCTGCACGACGAACAGATCGCCGTTTGGCGCGAAAGCGATGTCGGCCGGTTCGAAGAAGAGATGCGTGCCGGCGGCTTCGTCCCAGCTGCCTGGTTTGCCGCGCGTGCCGAGCGTCAGCAGCAGTTCGCCGGTTGGGCTCATCTTCATCACCGTGTGCCCTTGCACATCGGTCGTCCAGATGTTGCCGTCGGGCGCGATGCGCAGGCCGTGGCCGCGGCTGTAGAGTCCTTCGCCCATCGAGCGCATGAAGCGTCCTTGCTGATCGAACTCGATGATTGGATGCGGGCCGCGGTTGAGCACCCACAGATGCCCTTGCGCGTCGAAGGCGACGCCAGACGAGGCGCCGAGCGTGATGCCGGCCGGCAGCGTGACGCCGTTCTCGATCGCGTGATAGCCGAGCGGTGGCACATTTTCCATCTGCGCGGGATCGGGCGCGTCGAGCACGCCAGGGACGTTGCGCGTTTGCAGCAGGAAGAGGAGGAGGAAGACGAACATGAGCGCGATGGTGCCCCACGATGCCGCCGCCGCGCAAGAGGATTCCTGGTGTAGTGGTGAACCGGCCGCGCGATGAGGCAGAATCGCGCGATGCCCGATTTTGCTGGCAAGACCTCTGTCCTCGAACGCTTTCTCCGCTACGTCGCGATCGACACGCAATCGACCGAAGGGAGCGAGACCTATCCAAGCACGGCGACGCAGTTCGATCTGTTGCGTCTATTGGCTCGCGAACTGCGCGACATCGGCCTCGCCGACGTGACGCTCGACGATTACGGCTACGTCTTTGCGACGATTCCGCCGGCGAGCGGCCACGAGGATGCGCCGGTCGTCGGATTCATCGCGCACGTCGACACGTCGCCGGATCTGTCAGGCGCGGGTGTCACGCCGATCGTCCATCGCAATTACCAGGGAGAAGATTTAGTGCTGCCGGACGATCCGTCCGCCGTGCTTCGTCTGTCCGAGCAGCCGTCGCTCCGCGAACAGTTCGGCCACGACATCGTCACGGCGTCTGGCGCGACGCTGCTGGGCGCGGACGACAAGGCCGGCGTCGCGGAAATCATGGCGGCGGCGGAGTATCTCGTGCGGCATCCGGAGATTCCGCACGGCGCGATCCGGATCGGGTTCACGCCCGACGAAGAGGTTGGCGCCGGAACGAAGTACTTCGACGTCGCGCGCTTTGGCGCCCGCTGCGCCTACACGATGGATGGCAGCAGCCGCGGCGAGCTTGAAACCGAAAGCTTCTCCGCGGATGCGATGACGGTGACTTTTCGCGGCCACAACACGCATCCTGGCTACGCGAAGGGACGGATGATTAACGCCATCAAGGTCGCCGCCGACTTCATCGCGCGTCTCCCGTCCGATCGGCTGTCGCCGGAAACGACGGATGGCTACGACGGGTACGTGCACCCGTATGTGGTCGACGCGGCCGTCGAGGAGACGCGCGTCAAGCTGCTCGTCCGCGACTTCACGACAGAGGGTCTTCTGGAGAAGGAAGCGTGGCTCCGGACGCTTGCGGTCGAGACGATCCGCGACTGGCCGGGGGCGTCGTGCGAGACGGAGGTGCAGGAGTCGTATCGCAACATGAAAGAGATGCTTGATGGCGATCCGCAGGTTGCCGAGCACGCGCGGGAAGCGATGCGCCGGAGCGGCGTGACCGTGCGCGAGCGTCCCATTCGCGGCGGCACCGACGGGTGCAAGCTGTCGTTCATGGGACTCCCGACGCCGAACCTTTTTGCCGGTGGGCATAATTTCCATTCCCGGCTCGAGTGGGTGTCGGTGCAGGACATGGAGAAAGCAGTCGAGGTCATCGTGAACCTCGCCCGCGTCTGGAGCGAACGCCCGTCACACGCGGACCGCGCGGTATAGTGCTTGAGTGACGCTCAGTGGTTTCAGATCGATCTTGTGTGGGAGATGACGATGCGACGTGCGCTGATGCTATGTGCGGTTCTCGTGTTCACTT
>JAISPN010000064.1 GCA_031274845.1 Acidobacteriaceae bacterium | reverse complement strand
GATTCATTTCGGCGTGGGCACGGGATCGATCCTTCACGAGATCCGCGACGCGGGCGGCGATGTCATTGGCGCCGACTGGCGGATTCCCCTCGACGAGGCGTGGGACCGCATCGGCCACGACCGCGGCATTCAAGGGAACCTCGATCCGACACTGCTCTTCGGCCCCGTCGAGCGGCTGCTGGCCGCCGCTGACGAGGTGCTCGAACGCGCCGCCGGACGCCCGGGCCATATCTTCAATCTGGGCCACGGCATCCTGCCGCAGACGCCGCTCGAACACGTTCAGGCGCTCGCGCACCACGTTCATCTCAAGACAGGAGCACGACGCTGACAGCGATGCCCGATCGCCCGCCGGTCATCATCGTCGGCGGCGGAATCGCCGGCCTCGCGGCGGCGTACGAGTTGCACAGAGAGAGCGTCCCGTTCCTGCTCCTCGAGGCGGGGACTCGTGTCGGCGGCGTTATCCTCAGCGAACGCGTTGATGGATTCGTCTTCGACGGCGGACCAGATTCCCTGCTCGCCCAGAAACCTGAAGGCATTCAGCTCTGTCGTGAACTGGGCATTGCCGATCGGCTCGTCCCCACGCTTTTGCCACGTCAATCGTTCATTCAGCGTGGCGGCCAGTTGCATCCGCTCCCCGCCGGATCGGTGCTCGGCATCCCGACCACGGTTGGACCGTTTCTTCGCACGACGCTCTTCTCGTGGCCGGGCAAGCTTCGCATGGGCGCCGAGTGGTTTCTGGCGCCGAAGCAATCCGACGAGGACGAATCGATCGGGCAGTTCATGACGCGGCGCTTCGGCCGCGAAGCCACCGAGTTTCTTGCCGAACCGCTTCTGGCAGGTATTCACGCTGGCGATGTCGATCGCCTGTCGATGAAGGCGCTCTTCCAGCGGCTCACCGACACAGAACGCGACCACGGCAGCTTGATTCGCGCGTTCCGCGCGCAAAAACCACCGGCAGGGCCGAATCTTGGCCCCTTTCGGTCGTTGCCGGGCGGCTTGAGCGAGCTGGTACACGCCCTCTCCGCAGCGCTTCCCAGCGCATGCGTCCGCACGAACACGCCTGTCCGTACGATTGCGCCGGTTGCTGGCGGCTACCGCGTCGAGACCGGCCACGGCGAGGCGTTGCTGTCGGACACCGTCATCCTCGCGGCGCCGGCCTTTGCCGCCGCGGCGATCGTGCGCGACCTTGATGCCGCGCTGTCATCACTCTGCGGCGGCATCGAGTACGCATCGGCGGTGACCGTGGCGCTCGCCTTCGAACGCGATGCCGTGCGGCATCCGATGAACGGATCAGGATTCGTCGTCCCGCGCGCCGAGCGGACCGGGATTCTGGCCGCGTCGTGGTTGTCGTCGAAGTGGCCGCATCGAGCGCCCGCCGACAAGATTTTGATGCGTGCGTTCCTCGGCGGCACGCGCGACCCCGGCGCCATCGAACGGCCGGACGACGAGCTGATTCATCTGGCGCTCGACGCGCTTCGTCCGCTGCTCGGCATCAGCGCCGCGCCACTCCTGACGCGCATCTTCCGCTGGCCACAGTCAAACGCGCAGCACAACGTCGGACATCTCGACCGCATGGCGGCCATCGATCGCGCGCTCACCCGCTGGCCCGGCCTGCACGTCACCGGCAGCGGCTATCGCGGCACCGGCATTCCCGACTGCGTGGCCGATGGACGCCGCATCGCACGCGAGGCCGTCGCGGCGCGTGCCGTGTCCGCCGCCCAACCCTGATGCGCCGCGCGCGATCGCAACGGGCTCGGCACACCCGGTGTTAAAATAAGCGCTTCCTCATTCGACCGGGTAGCTCAGTGGTAGAGCAGCGCACTTTTAATGCGCGGGCCGCGGGTTCAATCCCCGCCCCGGTCACCATCGCCACTCACATAAGGGCTGTCGCGTCGTCTCTTTGGTGCGCACACCCATGTGCGGCATGCCTGAGGAGTGGACGTCGAGCGGCTCGATGCCCGCGCCGATCCTGATGACATCACACATAGGCGTCACGACGATTTGCGGCGCGGCGACCGAGCCTCCGTCCTGCACCACCTGCGATGGCAAGTCCTGCCGCACCGGAGCGGCACGGGTCAGCATTATGATTGATCGAGAGGACACGTGAATGGGTTCAGTCGAGGGCTTTGGAAGTCTGGTATTTAGCGACGGAGAACAACAGAAACGGCTGCCGAAGCCGGCCTATGCCGCGCTGCGGAAAACAATCACCCAGGGCGAAGCGCTCGATCCGTCGGTGGCCGATGCGGTGGCGCGCGCGGTCAAGGACTGGGCGATCGAACACGGCGCCACCCATTACACGCACTGGTTCCAGCCGCTCACCGGCATCACGGCCGAAAAGCACGACTCCTTTCTCACCCCAAGCGGTGACGGCAAGGCGGTCGCCGACTTCAGCGGAAAAGAGCTCGTGCGCGGCGAGTCGGACGCGTCGAGCTTCCCCTCGGGCGGCCTCCGCTCCACCTTTGAAGCGCGCGGCTACACGGCCTGGGATCCCACCAGCCCGCCATGGCTGCTCAACAGCGGCGGCGCGCTCACGCTCGTCATCCCCACGGCGTTTGTCAGTTGGACCGGCGAAGCGCTCGACAAGAAAACCCCGCTGCTCCGCTCGATGGAAGCGCTGTCGAAGCAGGCCGTGCGCGTGCTGAAGCTGTTCGGCTCGAAGGCGACCCGCGTCATCGCGACGTGCGGGCCAGAGCAGGAATACTTTCTGATCGACCGATCGTTCTACCTCGCGCGTCCCGACCTCATCAACGCAGGCCGCACGCTCTTCGGCGCCACGCCACCGAAAGGTCAAGAACTCGAGGATCAGTACTTCGGCGCGATTCCCGAGCGCGTCATGGCGTTCATGTCGGATGTCGAAGCCGAGCTCTGTCTGGTCGGCGTGCCGGTGAAAACGCGCCACAACGAAGTCGCGCCCAGCCAGTACGAAATTGCGCCGATCTTTGAAAACGCCAACGTCGCCACCGATCACCAGATGATCGTGATGGAAACGCTGCGCCGTTCCGCGGCGAAGTTCGGACTGGCGTGCCTCCTCCACGAGAAGCCGTTTGCCGGCGTCAACGGATCGGGCAAACACGTGAACTGGTCGATGAGCGATAACCTGGGCAGTAACCTGCTCAGCCCAGGCGCCACGCCGCACGACAACTGGCAGTTCCTCGTCTTCTTTCTCGCGGTCATTCGCGCCGTCAACAAGTATCAGGGGCTGCTCCGCGCCACCATCGCCAGCGCCGGCAACGACCATCGTCTCGGCGCGAACGAAGCGCCGCCGGCGATCATCTCGGTCTTCCTCGGCGACATGCTCACCGACATCCTCGAGCAGATCGAAAAAGGCGCCGCCGCCTCAAGCCGTCAGGGGGGCTCGCTCGACACGGGCGTCATGGTGCTGCCCAAGCTGCCGCGTGATGC
>JAISPN010000018.1 GCA_031274845.1 Acidobacteriaceae bacterium | reverse complement strand
CCGAATACAGCGTCGCGCCGGTGCGGCCGTCGATGAAGACAAACTTCGGACGGAGCACGTACCCCTTGCGCTCTTCAAAGGTGCGGACAGGGACGACGCGGCGGCGGCCGAACGAGTCGAACGTTTCCTGATCGCGTGAGACGAAACCGGACCGCGAGTTCGGCGCGAAGAGCACCGTGCCGGTGACGATGAGCGGGTTTTGATATTCCTCGCCGAGCCGGCGCCAGTAGGCGGTGTTTGCAAACAGGCGCTCGTAGGGCTCGAGATCTTTTTCTTCCTTGATCTTCTGCGGCAGCGGCAACGGCTGACCGCTCTGGTCACCGCTTGCCGTTGACGGTGCGGCCGCCGTCTGGTTCCCCGGTTCCTGTGCGGCGGATGTCGCGGGCGCGTCGGATTTCTCCGGCGCGCTGGCGTTCTTGTTTTGCTCCTGCGCGATGTCGATCAGTTGGAGCGGATCGGCATCGATGACGCGGAGCGACGATTTGTTTCGCAGTTGGCTGCGCAGCAGCCGCACCGTCTCCTGATTCGCGTCCACATCGTCGTTGCCGCCGGCGACAAAGCCCACGATGAGGACGCGCTGGAACGGTGTCGTATCCAGCTTCGGCTGGATCGGTGTTTCGATGGGGATTTCAAAGACGTTCGGGCCGCCACAGGCAAGTGTCGCGACGGCGAGCACGCTTGAGAGGATCAGGAGCAGGCGGTTACGGCTGCTCACTGTTTGCGCCCTTGCGATCATTGATTTCCCTGAAGAGATCGTAGTTCTGACGAATCTGCGCGCCCTCGGGATCGATGGCGATCGCCTTCTCGTACGCCTGGCGAGCTTTGTCGAGTTGCCCTTCGTGCTCGTAGCCGATGGCGAGATTGTTGAACGCGGCGGCATAGGTGGGATCGATCTCGGTCGCCCGCTGCCAGCGGTAGATCGCCTCGCGCCACAGCCCGTGCTGTGCCACCTTGATCCCGAAATCGACCTGGGCTTTCGCGTCGCTTCGTGCGTCTGCCGCCAACAAGGAGACGGTCAGTCCAGCCGACGCGAGAACCAGTGACAGCGCAAGAACACGCACACGCATCATGATGATGTGACGCTCACTATAACGACTCGAATCGAAACGTTGCAAGGCATTTGCGTTGAGACGGGACGTGGCCAGCCGAGCAAGCCATATGCCACGGGCGGCCCCGCGAGAATGTGGTGCGTCCGCGCGCGTCAAGGGTGGCGCGGTTTACGAGTCAGGACAGGTGATTGTCCTCCTCTTGTCGCGCGCGCCTCACTACAATGGCTGGCAGGTCGGGACCCGCGTCTTGGGCGGAGCTGTCCGCTTCGCCGAGGCATTCCCGATGACGCCGCTCCACGAACTCGTCGCGCTCTCTCTGCTGCCGGTCTCTCGCCTTCGTACGATCGTTCAGCAATTCAAGTCAGGCTTCACCGCGTCGGACCTCCTGTCGCTGCACTGCGCCGATCGCCAGCGTCGCCACCCAAAGGCCGATAACGCCGATCGTGTGCGTGCGCGGGCGCATGCGGCGCTCGAACGTGGGATGAGGGCTGGCCTCGTCGCGGTGCGGTGGGACGAGGCGGAATACCCGGCGCCGCTGCTCTTGACCATCGATCCGCCGCTGGTCCTCTGGGTGCGCGGCTCGGTTGCCGCGCTCCAGCGTCCATCCGTCGCCATCGTCGGCGCGCGAACGGGATCGCCGTATGCGCTGGCCGTCGCCGAACGTCTTGCGGGAGAACTGGCCGTGTGTGGCGTCGTGGTCGTCAGCGGGCTGGCGCGTGGCGTTGACGCCGCCGCCCATCGGGGCGCGGTGAACGCGCCTCAGGGCGTCACGGTGGCCGTGCTTGGCTCCGGCGCCGACGTGCTCTACCCGCGCGAACACGGCGACCTCGCGGCGCGGATTGTCGAAGAGGGCGCGATCGTCAGTGAATTGGCGCCGGGGACGCCGCCGTGCGCGCCGTTTTTTCCGCAGCGGAACCGGATCATCAGCGGCCTGTCGCGCGCGGTGGTTGTCATCGAAGCGGGCGAGAAGAGCGGGTCGCTCATTACGGCGCGGTGCGCGCTCGAACAAGGGCGCGAGGTGCTGGCGGTGCCGGGAAACGTGCTGAACGGCCGAAACAAGGGCGGACACGCGCTGCTCCGTGACGGCGCGCGTCTTGTCGAGTCGGCGGCAGACATCATCGAGGAACTCGGGTTCGAGCCCGATCCGGCGGCCGCTGGTTTCAGCCGGAATACCGCCTGCCTGCCGCCTGTGGACGATCCGCTACTGGCCGTGTTGCCCTCCGGGGAAGCGTGCGATCTGGACCGGATTTCCGGGCTCTCCGGCCTGCCGATGCCGCGTCTCCTGGCGCGATTACTTGAGCTTGAAATGGAAGGACAGGTGAGGCGGCTTCAGGGGGGACAGTTCGTCCGGGTTGACAGATCGTGCTAGGTTCTAAGGAAAGTTCATGGCCAAAACACTCGTGATCGTCGAGTCGCCGGCAAAGGCACGGACGATTGAGCGCATTCTGAAAAGTGGATACGAAGTTCTTGCGAGTTACGGGCACGTGCGCGACCTGCCCGAGTCGGCGGATGAGATTCCCGACGAGATTCGCAAGGAAAAATGGGGACGTCTCGGTGTCGATACCGACAACGACTTCAAGCCCTACTACGTCGTGCCCGCCACCAAACGGAAACACGTGCAGGCGCTCAAGAGCGCCCTCAAGGGCGCGTCGCAGGTCTACCTCGCGACCGACCCTGACCGTGAAGGGGAGTCGATCAGTTGGCACCTTCGCGAGGTGCTCAAGCCGAAGGTGCCGGTCAAGCGCATCGTGTTTCACGAGATTACGGAGCAGGCGATCACCGACGCGGTGAAGGACGCGCAGGATCTCAACGAGAACCTGGTCCGCGCGCAGGAAAGCCGCCGCATCCTCGACCGGCTGTACGGCTACACGCTGTCGCCGGTTCTGTGGAAGAAGGTGCAGACGGGGTTGAGCGCCGGGCGGGTCCAGAGCGTGGCGGTTCGTCTCATCGTCGATCGCGAAGAAGAGCGGCTGGCGTTCCGTCCGGCGTCGTCTTGGGATCTCGAAGCGCAGCTGTCAGGCGACGGCAAGGCGTTTGTCGCGACGCTGGCGCGTCTTGGCGACACGCGCGTCGCCACCGGCAAGGACTTCAACGAAAACGGAGTGCTCACGGGAAAGAACGCGTCGGTGCTGAACGAAGCGGAGGCGCGTTCGCTGGCGGAGGCGCTTCGCGGTCATCTGCCGTGGCGCATCACCGAGGTGGATGAGAAGCCGGGTGTCGAACGTCCGGCGCCGCCGTTCACGACCTCCACGCTCACGCAGGAAGCCAGCCGCAAGCTCGGGTTTTCCACCGAGCGCACGATGCAGACGGCGCAGCGGCTCTTTCAGGATGGGCACATCTCCTATCACCGCACCGATTCGACGACGCTCAGCGAGAAGGCGCTGGGCGAGTCGGCGCGCGTCATCCGCGATATGTTCGGCGACGATTACTACCGCGGTCCGCGCCGGTACGCGACGAAGGTGAAGAACGCGCAGGAAGCACACGAAGCGATCCGTCCTTCGGACTTCGTGGCCACGCCGGCCGCGCTCGAGCAGACGCTCGATCGCGACGACCTGCGGCTCTACGAGTTGATCTGGAAGCGCACGATGGCATCGCAGATGGTCGATGCGCGGGTCCTGCGGACGAGCGTCGACATCACCGCCACCGGCCGCAACAACGAGCAGGCGGTGTTCACGGTGTCGGGAAAAGTGATTGAGTTCGCGGGTTTCCGCCGCGCGTATGTCGAAGGGAGCGACGATCCGGCCGCGGAGTTGAGCGATCAGGAAACCGCGCTGCCGAAGATGACGAAGGGCGATCTCGTGAACGCGCCGGACGCGGGCGCGCGCGACGGCGTGATGTTCCTGGCCGTCGATCCGAAAGGCCACGAGACGACGCCGCCCGCGCGGTATACCGAAGCGTCGCTCATCAAGGAACTCGAACGGCTCGGCATCGGCCGTCCATCGACGTATGCGGCGACGATCGGCACGATCGAGCGTCGCGGGTACATCTTCCGTCAAGGCAAGGCGCTGGTGCCCAGCTTCACCGCGTTTGCCGTCACGCGTCTTCTGTGTACGCACTTTGGCGATCTCATCGACTTCGCCTTCACGGCGGAGATGGAAGAAGACCTCGACGCGATCTCGCGCGGCGAGCGTGAGTGGCTTGAGTTCATCCAGCAGTTCTATCGCGGGGATTCGCATCACCGTGGCCTCGAGGATGCGGCGAAGCAGGCGGAGGAGAAGGCGGACTATCCGCTGATTGACGTCGGCATCGATCCCGCCTCTGGCGAAGCCATCAAGGTGCGCGTCGGCCGGTACGGTCCGTTCCTGCAAGTCGGTGAAGGCGGACCCGGAAAGACCGCCTCGTTGCCGCCGAATTTGCCGCCGGCGGATCTCTCCGTCGACAAGGCGATGGCGATGGTGCGCGCGAAGGCGGAAGGCCCGCGCTCGCTCGGCGTCGACCCGGACACCGGCGAGCACATCTACGTCATCAACGGACGCTTCGGCACCTACGTGCAGCGTGGCGAGAATCCCGAAAAAGGGAGCAAGGAGAAACCGAAGCGCTCGTCGCTCCTGCCGGGGATGTCGGAATCGACGGTCACCTTCGACGAGGCGATTCGTCTCCTCAATCTGCCGCGGGAACTTGGCGCGCATCCAGAGTCAGGCGAGGTTGTCGTCGCGGGCCTCGGACGCTTTGGTCCTTACGTCAAGCACGGCGACGACTACCGCTCACTCGAGTCATCGGACGATCTATTTGCCGTCGATCTGTCGCGCGCGTTGGAACTCTTTGCCGCGCCGAAGCGCGCCGGCCGGCGTCAGGCGGCGGCGAAAAAGGTGATTGCGAAGATCGAAGCGCCAGATGGCGGCGCGACGATTCAGGTGCTCGAAGGACGGTACGGTCCGTACGTCACCGACGGCGAAACGAATGCGTCGGTGCCACGAGGCATGGACCCCGCGACGTTGTCGCTCGACGACGCGCGCGGGTTGATTGAGGCGCGTCGAGGCGCGGCGCCTCGCGCGGGACGGCGTCGTGCCGGCGCCAGCGCGGCCAAGGCCAAGGCCAAGTCCAAGGCCAAGGGACGTGGACGCAAGGCGGCGGCTGCGGAGACCGATGCCGCGCCGAAAGCGAAAGCGTCAAAAGCGGCGTCAAAAACAACGTCCAGAAAAACCCGCGCGCGAAAACCTGCGGGCGCGTAAATGGTTCGCATCATCGGGGGCGGTCTCGCCGGATGTGAGGCCGCCTGGCAGATCGCGTCGCGTGGCATTGCCGTGGAGCTCTTCGAGATGCGCCCGGTACGTGCCACGGCGGTACACAAAACCGATCGGCTCGCCGAGCTTGTGTGCAGCAACTCGTTTCGCGGCGACAAGCTCGATAACGCTGTCGGATTGCTCAAGGAAGAAATGCGGAGCCTCGGCTCGATCGTCATGCGCTGTGCCGAGGAGGCGCGCGTGCCCGCCGGCGCCGCGCTGGCGGTCGATCGCGAGCGCTTCTCGCAACGCCTCACGGACGCGATGGCTAGTCATCCGCGCGTGACGATTCGCCGCGAAGAGGTGACGCGGATTCCCGACGGCTCCGCGGCGCACCCCGTCATCGTCGCGACGGGACCGCTGACGTCCGACGCGCTCTCCGCTGACATCGTTCGCCTTGTCGGTGGCGCTCATCTGTATTTCTACGACGCGATCAGTCCCATCGTCCTCGCGGAATCGATCGACCGCGCGAAGGTGTTCAGGCAGAGTCGATGGGACCGATCGATCGGGCCGGCCGCCGAGACGTGCGGCGCGGATGATGGGCGGGGCGATTATCTGAACTGTCCGTTGACGCGCGAGGAGTACGAGCGGTTTTACGAGGCGCTGATTCACGCCGAGTCGGCGACGGTACACGACTTCGACAAGGAGAAGTTCTTCGAGGGCTGCTTGCCGATCGAGGTGATGGCGCATCGCGGCGCGGACACGCTGCGGTTCGGGCCGATGAAGCCGGTTGGCCTTGTCGATCCGCGAACCGGCCGCACGCCGTACGCGGTGGTGCAGTTACGGCAGGACAATCTGGCGGCGGATCACTTCTCGCTCGTCGGTTTTCAGACGCAGCTCAAATGGAGCGAGCAGGCGCGCGTGTTGCGCCTGATTCCTGGATTGGAACAGGCGGAGTTTGTTCGCTACGGCATGGTCCATCGCAACACGTACGTCAACGGACCGACTGTGCTCACGGAAACGTGGCAACTTCGTCAGCATCCGTTCATCTTCTTCGCGGGGCAGATGTCGGGCGTCGAAGGCTACGTGGAATCCGCCGCCTCGGGATTGCTTGCCGGCCTCAACGCGGCGGCGCTCGTCGCAGGCGCAGCGACGTCGGCGCCGCCGCGATCGACGGCGATTGGCGCGCTTGCCTACTACGCGTCGCACGCGGACCCGGCGCACTACGTCCCTTCGAACATCACGTTCGGCATCATGGAACCGCTCGATCCCGGTGCTGGCCGCGTGCCACGTGGCAAGGCTGAACGGAAGCTGGCGATGGCGGAACGGGCGCTGGCCGCGCTCGATGTCTGGCTGCGTGGTCGCGCCGCGTGATCGACCAGCTCAAGGCGTTTCTCAAATACCTCGCGCTCAATCGCAATCTCTCTCTGCACACCGTTCGCGCCTACGACAGCGATCTCTCGCAGTTTCTGCGGCACACGGCGCAGGGGGCGAAGACGAAGGTGCGCGATCTGACGCCGTCCTCGCTCGATCGCCACGCGATTCGCGCGTTCCTTGGCGCGTTGCACGCGGCGGGGCATTCACGGGCGAGCGCCGCGCGCAAGCTCTCGGCGATCCGCACCTTCCTCCGTTACCTTCGGCGCGAAGAGTTGCTCGACGACGACCCGGGCGCAAGCGTGCCGACGCCGAAGCGCGAAGTTCGCATGCCGGCGCACCTGTCCGAGGACGAGATGACGGCGCTCCTCGATGTGCCGTCGACGGAGGATCCGCTCGGCCGGCGCGATCGCGCGATGCTCGAACTGTTCTACGCGTCTGGGCTTCGAGTCAGCGAGCTTGCCGGATTGAACATCGACGATGTGCACCTGAGCGCGCGTCGAGCGCGCGTCATCGGCAAAGGCGGCAAGGAACGGCTCGTGCCGTTCAACACAACAACGGCGACCGCACTGCGTGTCTACCTTCAGGATCGGGAGCAGATCGTCGGTGGCAACAGTCGGTCGTCAGATCGAGCCTCTGGCCGGTCTGCGGCACGCCGCGCGCGCGATGGCGATCCGCTGTTTGTGAACTACAGAGGCGGACGTCTGACAGTGCGCAGTATCGATCGTCTGGTCCGCCGTTACGCCGCCGCGACCACGCGCGCCGGGTCGGTGAGTCCGCACGCGCTGCGTCATTCGTTTGCGTCGCACCTGCTGCAACGCGGCGCCGATCTCCGCGCGATTCAGGAACTGCTCGGCCACTCGCGCCTGAGCACCACGCAGCGCTACACGCACATCAACGCCACGCAACTACTGGACGTCTACCGCAAGGCGCATCCGCGCGCAAAAAAATCCTGACGGCTGGGCCGTCCTGTCGATTTTTAGTCTCGTGATGTGAAGAGGATGTCGTGAAGAGGAAACGCTGGCGTTGAGCGACGCGATAGGGGTGAGGTTGGGAAGGGCTGCTCAACGTCAGCCCTTCCCGGTGCGTGCTTAGGACTTGCCGCTCGACATCGAGGCGAGGAAGTCCTGGTTGGTTTTGGTCTTCGACATCTTCGAGAGCAGCAGTTCCATCGCCTCGACGGGTGAGAGGGGCGTGAGAACTTTACGCAGCACCCAGACGCGGTTGAGGTCTTCCTTCTGGATGAGTAGTTCCTCTTTGCGCGTGCCGCTCTTCTGGATGTCGATCGACGGGAACACGCGGCGATCGGTCAGCTTGCGATCGAGGTGGATTTCAAGATTGCCGGTGCCCTTGAACTCTTCGAAGATCACTTCGTCCATGCGCGATCCGGTGTCGATGAGCGCGGTCGCCATGATGGTCAGCGATCCGCCTTCCTCGATGTTCCGTGCCGCGCCGAAGAAGCGCTTCGGTCGTTGCAGCGCGTTGCTGTCGACGCCGCCCGAGAGCACTTTGCCCGACGGCGGGACGATAGTGTTGTAGGCGCGCGCCAGACGTGTAATCGAGTCGAGCAGAATGACGACGTCTTTTTTGTGCTCGACCAGACGCTTCGCCTTTTCGATCACCATCTCGGCGACCTGCACGTGACGTTGCGCCGGCTCGTCGAAGGTCGAGGAGACGACTTCGCCTCGCACCGACCGCTGCATATCGGTCACTTCTTCCGGCCGCTCGTCGATGAGCAGCACGATCAGGTACACCTCGGGGTGATTTTTCGTGATGCTGTTCGCGATGTTTTGCAGCAGCATCGTCTTGCCGGTGCGCGGCGGCGCGACGATGAGGCCGCGCTGTCCTTTGCCGATTGGCACCATCAGGTCGAGCACGCGGCCGGAAAGATTTTCCGGCTCGGTTTCGAGCTTGATGGCGCTCTGCGGATAGAGCGGCGTCAGGTTTTCGAAGAAGACTTTTTCGCGCGCGCGATCGGGCGGCTCGAAGTTGACCGCTTCCACCTTGATGAGCGCGAAGTAGCGTTCGCCTTCCTTGGGCGGCCGGATCTGGCCGGACACCGTGTCGCCGGTGTGCAGATCGAATCGGCGGATCTGCGACGGCGAGACGTAGATGTCGTCGGGGCCGGGCAGGTAGTTGTAGTCGGGCGCCCGCAGGAAGCCGAAGCCGTCAGGCAGCGTTTCGAGGACCCCTTCTGAAAAGATCAGGCCGCTCTTTTCCGCGCGCGCTTTCAGGATCTCGAAGATCAGCTCCTGCTTGCGCATGCCCGTCGCGCCAGGCACGTCGAGCTGCTTGGCGATTTTCGTCAGCGCCCCGACGCTCATGTCCTTGAGCGTCGCGAGATCGATGCGCTCTATTTTTTCGGCGCCTCGACCTGGCTCGGGGCCGACGGCTTTGTCGCCGGCGGCGGATTTGTCGGGAGGGACCGCGCCGTTGCCCTTGGCGGGCTGGGGCGGCTGAGAGACGGGTTGGGGTTGCGGCTGTTGAGTAGCCTGTCGATCAGTTTCCACAGTTCGTCCAGTCCTTCGCCCGTGACCGCCGAGACCGGCAGCACGGGGCTGTCAAACACGGATTCGATTTCTCTCATCGCGCGGATCCGTTGGCCGCGCGCGAGCTTGTCGATCTTGGTCGCGACGAGCGCGTGCTCATCGCTGACGGAGGCCAGCCATGTCCAGGCCTGGCGGTCGTTCTCGAGCCCCGGATGCCGTGCGTCCACGAGGAGCAGGGCGGCAAGGCGATCGGGTCTTGCTCCGAAGTAGGCGTTGGTCAGCTCCGCGAACTCGCGTTCGCTGTCCCGTCCTTTGGCAAACCCGAATCCGGGTAGATCCACCAAGTGAAACGGCTTCGAGCTGCCGCGTGTCACACGGTAGATATTCGCGAGCCGTGTTTTTCCCGGCGTCGCACTCGTGCGGGCAATCCGTTGGCGCGTGAGCGCGTTGATGACGCTCGACTTGCCAACGTTGCTGCGGCCGACCAGTGCGAGCTCCGGCAATCCGTCTGCCGGGAGATCGCGAGCGCTGGCGGCGCTCCGTACGAATTCAGCGAAAATCTTCAATCAGGTTGGCACGGTGAGGGGAGACCTCACCGGCCCATTTAATGTGTGATGGTGTCGTCTGCGATGGGACTCTCGACCGGCGCGGATTGCGACTCGGCAGGCAGGCGTCCGGCCAGTGGTTCGGCCATCGCGATCTTCAGGACCTCGTCCATTGTCTGAACCGTGAACATGTTCAGGGTATCCAGTACGTTCTTGGGAATATCCGCCAGGTCTTTCTCGTTGTCCTTCGGCAGGATGATGTTCTTGATGCCGGCGCGGTGCGCGGCCAGCACCTTTTCCTTGACGCCGCCGATCGGCAGCACCTTGCCACGCAGCGTGATTTCGCCGGTCATCGCCACGTCCTTGCGGACCGCGACGCGCGAGAGCGCTGACACCAGCGCGGTCGCGAGCGTGATGCCCGCCGAGGGGCCATCCTTTGGAATCGCGCCTTCCGGCACGTGCACGTGTACGTCGGTCTTGGCGTTAAAGTCCTTCGGGATGCCGAACTCTTCAGCCTTCGTGCGCACGTAGCTCATGGCCGCCTGCGCCGATTCCTGCATCACGTCGCCAAGCTTGCCCGTGAGCGTGAGGCGTCCCTTACCCGGCATGAGCGTCGCTTCGGTGATGAGCATCTCGCCGCCGACTTCCGTCCAGGCCAGACCGGTCGCCAGGCCGATTTCGTTCGACTCTTCGGCCATCGTGTTGCGATAGCGCGGGACGCCGAGATACTGCGTCACCTTGTCGGGCGTGATCTCTTCGGAGTAGCTCGTGCCTTCGGCGACGACCTTCCGCGCCACCTTGCGGCAGACCGACGAGAGCTCGCGTTCGAGATTGCGCACGCCCGCTTCGCGCGTGTAGCGGTTGATGATCGCCTGAATCGCCTCGCCGGTGAAGGTGATGTTCTCCTTCGTGAGGCCGGTGCCTTCGACCGCTTTCGGGACGAGGAACTTTCTGGCGATCTCGATCTTCTCAAGCTCGGTGTAGCCGGCGAGCTGGAGCACTTCCATGCGGTCGCGCAGCGCCTGCGGAATCGTGTGCAGGACGTTGGCGGTGCAGATGAACATCACGTTCGACAGGTCGTACTCGACGTCGAGGTAGTGATCGACGAAGGTCGCGTTCTGCTCCGGGTCGAGCACTTCGAGCAGCGCCGCTGACGGATCGCCGCGGAAATCCATCGACATCTTGTCGACTTCGTCGAGCAGGAACACCGGGTTCATCGAGCCGGCCTTCTTCATCATCTGGATGATCTGGCCGGGGAACGCGCCGATGTAGGTGCGGCGATGGCCGCGGATTTCCGCTTCGTCGCGGACGCCGCCGAGCGACAGGCGCACGAACTTGCGGTTCATCGCGCGCGCGATCGACTTGGCGAGCGACGTCTTGCCGACTCCTGGAGGTCCGGACCAGGTGAGGATGGTCGCCTTCGGCTTCTTGACCAGCGCGCGCACGGCGAGGAACTCGAGGATGCGTTCCTTGATCTTCTCCAGCCCGTAGTGATCCTCGTTGAGAATCTCTTCGGCGCGCGTGAGGTCGCGGCTTTCGCGGGTTTTCTTGTGCCACGGCACCGCGATGAGCCAGTCGAGATAGTTGCGCGAGACCGTGGCTTCCGCCGACATCGGCGGCATCGCTTCCAGGCGCTTGAGCTCCTGGATGGCTTTCTCCTCGGTCTCCTTCGGCATCTTGGCCAGCTCGATTTTTTTCTTGAGCTCGTCGACTTCGTTGCCTTTTTCGTCCTTGCGGCCCAGTTCCTTCTGAATCGCCCGCATCTTCTCGTTGAGGTAGTACTCCTTCTGCGCCTTCTCCATCTGCTTCTTCACGCGAGACTGGATGCGGCGGTCGACGTTGAGCTTGTCGACTTCGGCTTCGAGGATGTTGGCGATGCGGTTGAGGCGTTCAACCGGCGAGACGATCTCGAGCAGGTTCTGCTTTTCGTCGACGCCGACGAGCAGGTGCGCCGAGATCGTGTCGGCCAGCTTGCCCGGATCGTCGACGCGCACGGCGGCAATCATCGCGTCGTAGTGCAGATTGTTCGAGAGCTTGACGTAGCTCTCAAACAGCGACACGACGCGGGTCATTGTCTCTTCGATGTCGCTGCTCGCTTCGCGCTGCTTGGGCAGCACTTTGACGACCACGCGGTAGAAGCCTTTGTCTTCCTTCCACTCGATCGCGCGCGCGCGGTCGACACCTTCGACGAGCACCTTGATGTTGCCGTCGGGCAGCTTCAGGCTCTGCACCACGTTGGCGACGCAGCCCATCGTGTAGATGTCTTCGGGGCGGGGATCGTCGATCGACGCGTCGTGCTGGGCGGCGAGGAAAATCCGCTTGTCCTTGAGCAGCGCGTGCTCGAGCGCCCGCGTGGAGCTGGGGCGGCCGATCACGAACGGCATCATCATGTGCGGAAAAACCACCACGTCCCGCAACGGGACGATGGGGAGGGTTTCGTAGGCTTCGACGGGAGTTTCCATATCTATCGCAAACAGTAAAAGTTCGACCGCAACACCAACATCTGCGAGGCCGCTCTTACGATTCGCAATCTCCTTAAGGGGGCTTTTGGCCTAACCCGCTTTTTCGATGAGCGCGAGCGGGTTGTGCTTCGCCGTGACGACGTCGCGAGTAATCGTAATCTCGCGCACTTTCTTTTGCGTGGGCACCTGATACATCAAGTCGAGCATCAGCTCTTCGATAATCATCCGCAGGCCACGCGCGCCGATCTTCCGTTCGAGCGCCGATTCAGCGATCGCTTCAAGGGCATCGTCGGTGAAGCGAAGCTTCACGTTTTCGTATTCGAAGAGTTTGACGTACTGACGCGTGATTGCGTTTCGCGGTTGCGTCAGGATCTGGACGAGCGCGGCCTTGTCGAGTTCGTGCAACGTGCCCACGACGGGCAGGCGTCCGACGAATTCGGGGATGAGGCCGTACCGGATGAGATCTTGCGGTTCAAGCTGTTCGAGCGTGGTCCCGAGATCGCGGCCGCGCATCGACTTGACCTCGGCCTTGAAGCCGAGCGTTTTCTTGCCGACGCGCCGTTCGATCACCTTTTCGAGCCCCACAAACGCGCCGCCGCAGATGAACAAGATGTTCGAGGTGTCGACCTGGAAGAATTCCTGGTGCGGATGCTTGCGTCCGCCCTGCGGGGGGACATTGGCGACGGTGCCTTCGAGGATCTTGAGCAGCGCCTGTTGCACGCCTTCACCCGAGACATCGCGCGTAATCGACGGGTTCTCGTCCTTGCGGCAGATCTTGTCGACCTCGTCGATGTAGATGATCCCCTGCTGCGCCTTCTCGATGTCGCCACCGGCGGCTTGCAGCAGCTTGAGGATGATGTTCTCGACATCCTCGCCGACGTAACCCGCTTCCGTCAGCGTCGTCGCGTCGACGATGGTGAAGGGGACCGAGAGCAGCTTGGCGAGCGTCTGCGCGAGCAGCGTCTTGCCGGTGCCGGTCGGGCCGATCAACAAGATGTTCGACTTCGTCAGCTCGATGTCGTTGCGGCTGCGCGGCTGCTTCTGGATTTCAATCCGCTTGTAGTGGTTGTAGACCGCGACGGCGAGCTTTTTCTTGGTGCGTTCCTGGCCGATGACGTACTCGTCGAGGAACTTTTTGATTTCTTGCGGTGTCGGCAGCGACGACCGGGTGCCGCGATTTTCAAAGCGGTTGTCGTCCGCGATGATGTCGTTGCAGACTTCGACGCACTCGTCGCAAATGAACACCGTCGGTCCGGCAATGAGCTTGCGGACGTCGTTCTGATCCTTGTTGCAGAAGGAGCACCGGAGTACTTCGGTTTCGCCGCTCTTCTTCACCATGGGGCCCAGCCTCTACGCCCGCTTCCGGATGACATCGTCGATGATACCGTATTCCCGTCCCTGGTCGGCCGTCATGATGTAGTCCCGTTCCGTGTCTTCCTGAATGCGTTTCTCCGGCTGCCCCGTGTGGTGCACGAGGATGCCGTTGAGCCGTTCGCGCATGCGCAGGATTTCGCGCGCGGCAATATCTATATCGGTCGCTTGGCCGGCAAGACCAGACATCAGCGGCTGATGGATGACAATGCGTGCATTGGGCAGCGAAAACCGCTTGCCCTTTGCGCCAGCCGCCAGCAGCACCGCCGCCATGGACGCCGCTTGACCGATGCAGATCGTCTGTACGTCAGGCTTGATGAACTGCATCGTGTCGTAGATGGCGAGCCCCGCCGTAATCGACCCGCCCGGGCTGTTGATGTACAGCTGGATGTCTTTATCGGGATCTTCCGCTTCGAGGAACAGCATCTGGGCGATGACCAGGTTGGCGATCGTGTCGTCGATGCCGGTCCCAATGAAGATGATGCTGTCTTTGAGCAGGCGCGAAAAAATGTCGTACGCGCGTTCGCCACGATTCGTTTGTTCAACCACCATCGGCACAAGTTGCATCCGCGGATCCGGCATCTGATGCGTCATAGGTATGAGTCGGGCGTTGGCCTCTGAAATGTGACGTTGCGTCGAGAGAACGTCGATGTAATCAGGAATTGTAGCGTGAAGAAGACGGGGGGAACGTTCGTCAGTCTCCGGAAATTTTAGCACGCGACTTCACGAAGTCAATCGACTTCTCCCGCCGCAGTCCCGTGTACACACGCGCCAGACCGCCTTCTTTCTCGATCGCCGCTCGGATGGCCGCTGGCGTCCGGCCGGTGCGTTCAGCATAGCGCGCGATTTCCTGCTCGATCTCCTCGTCGCTCACCGAGAGCTGTTCGCGACGCGCGATCTCGTCGAGCGCCAACGCGCTGGCGACCGCGTTCTTCGCCACCTCGCGCTGACTCTCGCGGAACGCGTTCCAGTCGACACCGGCTTGCCGTGGATCGATGTTCTGATCGATTAGACGCGCGGCGAACTCTTCCAGTCTGCGGTTGATTTCGCGCTCGATGAGCGCGGGCGGCACGTCGAACGGGATCTTCGCCGCGAGTTGCTTCATCAGCTCTTCGCGGACGGCGTGGTCGCTGTTGTGGCGCGCCTCGTGTTCGAGATCCTCACGCACGCGCGTGCGCAGCGCGTCGAGCGATTCGAATTCGCCCATGTCTTTCGCGAACTCATCGTCGAGCTCCGGCAGCACGCGTTTTTTGATCGCGTTCACCTTCACGTGGTACGAGACGTCGGTGCCCGCCATCTCTTTCGTCTGGTAGTCGTCTGGGTAGTGGATCGAGAAGTTTTTCTCGGCGCCGGACTCAAGCCCCAGAATCTGCGCGTCGAATCCTGGCGGGTTCGCGGTTGCGCCAATTTCAACATTCACATCGTCGTGATGGTCGGTCTCGCCCTTGGCGTCGGTGCGATCCAGGTGCAGCGTGACGATGTCGCCATCGATCGCGCCTCGCCCTTCGACCGGTTCCATCCGCGCGGCGCGCTGCCGCAGCCGGGTGAGCGCTTGATCCACCGCCTCGCCGGTCACCGCGGACGAAGGACGCGCGATCGTGATACCACCCACGTCTCCGATTTCAAACGGCGGCACCGTATCGAACTGCGCCGTGAAGGTGAGCGCCTTGTTCTCTTCGACCACGACATCGTGGACTTCGGGCGTGTCGACCGGCTCCACGCCGCGCATGCCGAGCGCCTCTTCGATGGCGCGCGGCACGAGTTCGTGCGCGACGTCGTGCAGGATTTGATCCTTGAAGCGCTGCTTGATGACGCGCGAGGGAACCTTGCCCGGGCGGAAGCCGGGGATGCGCGCCTTGCGCGAGTAGTCCTTGGCCACGTGCTCGATGCGCGCGTTGACGATATCGCTGGGAATTTCGACGGTGAGGGTTTTGCGGGTGTCGTTGACGTCGACGAGGTCAGTTTTCATTGCAAATCGCAGAAAGTAAACGCAAACAGTTCAGAGTGAATAGTAGAAGCGAGAGGTGTGCGAAAGGGGGGAGTCGAACCCCCAAGGGTTTCCCCACCAGATCCTAAGTCTGGCGCGTCTGCCAGTTCCGCCACTTTCGCGACCGACAGAACACAATAGCACGCTCTGCCCCGCGCTCGTTGGACACGCTCTACAATCGACGTGAGTGGGCATCGCGGTAATCTGGACCGTTCGCGTCGCGTTGTGGGGGCTGGCGATTGCCGCCGCGCTGCTGCCGATGCGCGCTGAATTTGTCGAACGGCATTTCTCGCACGGCGTATTTCCTCGCATCCAGACCTTCCTCACCGCGATCTCCAATCGTGTCCCTTTCGCGCTGTTCGACGTGCTGCTCGTGCTCGTCGTGCTCTGGTGGCTCGGCGCGCTCGTCGTCGACATTCGACGTGGGCGCGGACTGAAACGCGGGTACGGATACGGATATGGCCGCCAGCAGGCGCATTGGGGCGTGCGGCTCGTCGTGCGCACGGTGACGCTGGCCGCGGTGGCGTACCTGGCGTTTCTCGTCACCTGGGGGTTGAACTACCGGCGGGTGCCGCTACGGACGGCCGTGGCGTTCGACGAGGCGCGTGTGTCGCCATCA
>JAISPN010000153.1 GCA_031274845.1 Acidobacteriaceae bacterium | reverse complement strand
GCGCCGCCGCTTGCGCAGGACTCGAATAGGATCCTCGGGAACCGCTGGGCCAGCCGGTCAAACAGGTCACACAGCCCCAAAACATAGCGGTGCCACAGCTCACCCTGACGATCCGAGGGGAGCGTGGGTGTGAACGGCTCGCTGATGAAGCGGTTCCAGTCCCACTTGACGTAGTCGATGGCGGCCGACGCCAGCACGTTCTCCTCTGTGTGCCGCCGGCGTGAGTAGCTCGATCCGACCGCCCACCCGAGACACGCCACCTGCGTCGCCATGACGCCGAACAGAAATCCGGTCCCGGCGCCAGCCGTCAACTCCGGCCAGACGAGCATGACGATCCCGCCAAACCCGATGAGCAGCCCCGCCGATCTGCCCAGCGTCAACCGCTCGGGCGCCCCCATTAGCTTCTCGATCCCGATCATGTAAAACGGAATGACCGCGACGAGCACCGACACGAGCCCGCTCGATACCGTCTGTTCGGCCCACACCACGCCGCCGTTGCCCATGCCCATGAAGAGCACGCCAAGAATCGTCAGCGCGAACCACGACCGGGGCGCGGGCAGGGCGACGCCAGCCATTTTCAGCGCGGCAAGCAGCACCACGCCGGCGACGATCCACCGCGTCGAGGTCATCAGCATGGGCGGAATCGTTTCGATGGCGATGCGGATCGCCAGATAGGTGGTGCCCCACAGAATGCACACGGCAACCCAGGCCAGATAGGCGCGTGGCGACGACATGACGCCTCAGCATGTCATATCCCTTCGGATTTCGTGTGTCAGGTGGATACAATTGGCGCCTATGGGAAGAGAGTCTTCAACCAGACAAACACCCGCGAAACAGTCCGGCCCAAGCGGCTTGATTATTGGCGCCGTCGTCATCGCCATCATCGCGATTGGCGCGATCGCGTTCTGGCCAAGTAGCAACCAGAGCGCCCCGGCCGCTGGCGCGCAAGGCAGCGCGACCCAGACACCGGCGGCGCCAGAGATGGCGAAAGCCGACAAGCCAACGCCGGAGATCGTGGCCGCCACCGAAGCGTCCGCGAAATTCGGTCCGCACAAACAAGAACGCTTTCCGCCCATTCCGTTTGCCGCGTATGCGCCACCACGTCCGCCGGACGTCGTGACCGATGCGTTTCATTTCGCCGCCGAGCACCCGGAAGTCCTGAGCTATATCCCGTGCTTCTGCGGCTGTCAGCAAGCCGGACACAAAGGCAACACCGACTGCTTCGTCCGCTCGCGCGCCGCAAACGGTGACGTCACCGAATGGGAGCCACACGGCGTCGAGTGCGCCGTCTGTCTTGACGTCGCCACCCGTTCGCGGCAGATGTATGCGTCAGGCGCGTCGGTACGCGAGATTCGCGCGGCTGTCGAAAAGGAATTCGGCCCGAACTTCCCGACGATGACGCCAACGCCGATGCCGGCGGACGCCCACAGTCACTGACGATTCCCGTGGAGAAACGAGCCGCCGCTTTCGCGCGGCTGTTTCAGTCTGCGGAAGACGGTGTGTACATCGGGACGATCGGTCCCGATGACACATCGACCGTCGCCGCCAATCCCTCGCTCAAACGGATTCTTGGGTACGACGATATCGCCGCCGATACGGAGGTCCGTCCCTTCGACGTCGATCGCTTCGTCGATCCAAAGACGCGCCACGCACTGCTCGAACGTCTCGTCGCCGATGGACGCGTCTCCAACTACCTGCTGCGTCTCCGCCGCGTCGATGGCGGCTTCGTCTGGGTGGAGCTGACCGGTCACGCGAAAGCGAATCCAAAGACCGGACGTCTGCAGGTCGAAGGACTGCTCCGCGACGTCAGCGAACGCAAGAAGCTCGATGATCAATCGAAGGAGATCTATCACCAGCTCCTGCAAGCCGAGAAGATGGCGGCGCTCGGTCAAACCATCTCCGGCGTCGCGCACGAGCTGAACAACCCGCTCGCCACGATTCTCAACTGGGCAGAACGCCTCACGCAAAAACCCGCGCTCGATCCGTCGGTCCGGCGTGGCTGCGAAATCATCCTCGGCGAAGCCGAACGCGCCGCGCGCACCGTCCGTCATCTGCTCACTTCCGCTCGCAAACGCCAAACGACGCGCGCGATGGTCGATGTGAATCAGGTGATTCGCGAAACGCTGGCGTTACGCGCGTACGAACAGCGCGGCGCCAACATCTCCATCGTCGACGCGCTTGCGGCAACCCTCCCGAAGATCTTCGCGGACGGGCATCAGGTGAAGCAGATCCTGCTCAATCTGATGATCAACGCCGAGCAGGCGATGCTCGCGGCGCACGGTCACGGAACGTTAGTGCTTCGGACCTGGCACGATACGGATCGCAACAACGTCACGCTTGAAATCACCGACGATGGTCCGGGGATTCCGGAACAGGCGCAGCCGAAAATTTTCGACCCGTTTTTTACGACGAAAGAGGTCGGTCAGGGAACCGGACTCGGATTGACGGTCGTCTACGCCATCGTGCAGGAGCACGGCGGGCAGATCCGCTTCGAGTCTCGGCCGGAAAAAGGGACGTCGTTTTTCGTGGAGTTTCCGGTGTTGGGGGCGCGCGCGGCAATGCCCGCGACGCAGTCGAAGACAACCGCCGACGCGACAAAACGCGCGGCGATTCTTCTCGTTGAAGACGAAGCGCCGCTGGCCGCCGCCGTCATGGATACCTTGCGCGACGAGGGCTATACCGTTGACTACGCTGGCGACGGCGAGCAGGCGCTGGCACTGGTTCGGCGGCGCTCATTCGATCTCGTCATCTGCGACTTGAAGATGCCGCGTCTTGATGGCCGTGCGTTTTTTCGTACGGTGTCGGTCGAGATCCCCACGCTGGCCAGACGGATTCTCTTCGTCACCGGTGATGTCGCCGGCACCGACGCCGAAACGTTTCTCGAGAAGAGCGGCTGCCGCTGGCTCGCGGAGCCGTTTCGCCTCGCCGAACTACTACGTGCCGTCAGGGAGCAACTCCGCGCATAGGCCGCGCGTCGGAAAACATCACGCACCGCACGAACCATCGACGCACACACACTAACGCGCGACAGCGACGGCTGGCCGATCCATGCGGCGCAGCGACGGCACGCTGACGGTCTTCATCGTCGCGCGGCGCGTGTGATTGGGATCGTATCGAAGCACGACGCCAGCCGAGGCGTGCGCCCGGCGTGACCGCTTCGGCAGATCGGCCTTGACCATCGCGCTCTTCTTTGCCACAAACGCGATCAGTTCCTGCCGCATCTCGCGCATCTCGCTCGCGCCCAGCACACCAAGCGACTCGCGCAAGCGACCAAGCGCGCGCGCGTGCAACTGCGAGACGCGCGATTCGTTGACGCCAAGCTCGGCGCCAATCTCTGTCATCGTCACCTCGCCGTAGTAATAGAGCGCGATGACCTTTTGCTCGCGCTGTGGCAGCGCGGCAATCGCCGCGCGCACGCGAGTGCGCGCCTCCGCCTTCTCGTAGGCGGTATCCGGCGCGTCCGGCTCCGAGGGCACCAACTCCGCCGGCAGGCGGCTCTCGTCGAGATGTTCGCCGCTCGCAAGCGGTGACGTCGCTTCGATCGTGTTGATGCGAACAATCGTGCGGCTCAAACGCTTCTCGTCGGAACCGACGCGCGCGGCGAGATCCGCCATCGATGGCTCGTGACCAAGCTCACGGCGAAGCGCCGTGCGGGCCGCATCGAGTTCGCGACGCTGACGCCGCACCCCGCGCGGCCAGGCGTCTCGGCGGAGCGCGTCGATCATCGCGCCACGCACGCGCCGCTCGGCAAATGTCTCGAACTTGATGCCGCGCTCCTCGTCGAACCGATGGGCGGCATCAATCAACCCCAGAACCCCATCCTGAACCAGATCGCCAATCTCGATGGAATGAGGCATCGACATCGCCATCCGGCGCGCCAGCGCTTCTACGAAAGGCAAGCCGCCAACGATACGGCTGTGTGGGTCAGCATTTACAGACTCGGGGCGCATGATCCTGCATCTCCTCATCGGAAGGTGTTCGGCTTCCGATGCCCGCATACTTCGCAATGGCGATACCAACGGCAGCATCCCGCTGGCAAGGCGGCAGAATCGACGATGAATTTTTTTGTAAGCCTAAGTATATAAATGACTTATCGATTTAAGTCAGAAGCCGATCGGCCTGTGAAGAACGCAGCAACATTGTGAAATTCGCCAAACCGTTGACGGTTCTCCAGCGAGAAATCGTCAAAAGCTTGACTGTCCGGGCGGGATTTCGAGCGCAGAACAACAGGAGAAACTTTAGTCCTCCGGCACGACGAGCGAGCCGACGCCACGGCGGATCTCTTGCGCGGTTCTCATGGCATCAAGCGCGCTGGCCACCACCTGTGCCGCCCGTGCGCGGGTCACGTCGTCGGTGGCCTTCGCCTCAAGAAGTTCCGCGTTGGCAAGAATGATCCCCAGCTGGTTATTCAACTGGTGAAACCACAGACGTAGATCCGGTGATTCTTCCATCGACCCTGAAGGCCGTCGTCATCATGACGCGGCCGGAAACTCGAGCCCAACTAGACCTGCGGGTGCTGTCTCCGCGAGGGCCATGGGTCGGCGTTGATGGGGCGATCGGGTTGGTTTGGATCGCGCCACAGCGTATCCGCGAAGATGCGAATCGACCCACCTGCCGTGCGGATATATTCGACTTTTCCCGATGACAGCCAATTGTAGATGGTGCGCCGGCTGACGCCGACGACTTCGCACGCTTTCATGATCGGAACGGTTTTGCGCTCCATACGCGGTGTCCCTCCCGAGGAGGAGTATCGGTAGGTCGCGTGGAAGGCTGTAGGCCATTTGCACCATTTCTTTCACGCTGAAGAGGACCGGGTTGGCGCGGCCTCCTGCCTGTGTCAAACTCTTGGCAGTCCGGTAAATGACTGATTCTGCGAAACATCTCCTGCTCGTTGAGGACGAAACAGCGCTGCGGGTGGCCGTCGCGGAGCAGTTGGCCGACGCCGGATATCAGGTCGATCAGGCAGACACCGGCGAGGCGGCGCTTGCACGGCTGGCTGAGTTTGCCTACGACATCCTCGTCACCGACCTGCATCTTCCCGGCGTCGACGGCGCGGCCGTCGTTCAGGACGCGTTGCAGCGCTATCCAGATATCGTCGCGGTTGTCGTCACCGGCTACGGAACGGTGAAAACCGCCGTCGACATCATTCGCCGCGGCGCCTGGGACTTCGTGAACAAGCCGTTCCAGATCGACGAGCTCCTGCACACGCTCAACGCCGCACTCGAACAGCGGCGCCTGAAATCTGAAAACGCCTACCTTCGCGCGCAACTGGACGAGCGGTATCGGTTCGACGGCCTCATCGGCCGGAGTCCAGTGATGAAGCGGCTCTTTCATCTGCTCGAAACGATTACCGGCACAAACAGCACCGTGCTCATCACCGGTGAAACCGGCACCGGCAAGGAAATTGTCGCCCGGGCCATTCATCACAACGGGCCGCGGCGAGCGCAACGGTTCGTCGCGCTCAACTGCAGCGCGATTCCTGAAACGCTGCTCGAAGCCGAACTCTTCGGCCACGTCCGCGGCGCCTTTACCGGCGCGGTCGTCAACCGCCAGGGACGTTTCGAACAGGCACACCGCGGCACCCTCTTCCTTGACGAAGTGGGAACGATGAGCGTGGCGCTACAGACGAAGCTGCTGCGGGCGCTGCAAGAACGCGAGTTCGAGCGCGTCGGCGATTCCCACACAATCAAGGTCGACGTGCGGGTCATCGCCGCCACCAACAGCGATCTCGCGCGGATGGTCGCCGATGGACAGTTCCGCGAAGATCTCTACTACCGGCTCAACGTCATCCCCGTCAGGTTGCCGGCGCTTCGCGAACGGCGCGAGGATATCCCGTTATTGGCGCAACATTTCCTCGACAAATTCCGCGCGCACACACCGGTCACGATTTCGCAGACAGCGATGCGCCATCTGATGAATTACCTGTGGCCCGGCAACGTGCGGCAGCTTGAAAACGCGATCGAACATGCCGTCGCCTTCGGCAGCAGCCGTGGACAGATCGATCTCGCCGATCTTCCCCCCGAACTGGCAGGGGACAATGTCGAACCGGCGCCCGGCGCCGTGACGCTGCCCGAGCACGGCGTCGACATCGAGGTCGTCATCGGGAATCTCGAGCGCGAATTGATCCAGCGCGCGCTCGAACGGACGGGTGGCAACAAGGGACAGGCCGCGCGATTGCTCAATCTGAAACGCACAACACTCGTTGAAAAACTGAAGAGGATGCACTGATGCCGCCGCGTTACGCGTACTGGACGATTCTGATTGACGGCAAGGCCACGGCGTTCCGTGCGCACACCCGCGAGGAGTTGCTCCCCACCTTCAATCAACTCGCGCGGAAGAACCCTGCCATCCTGATGCGGTATTTCTCGCGCGGGAAGCTGTGGGATTCGCCAGAGCAGGCGCAGTGGGCCAGCCGCAACGTCCGCCCTCCGTTTGAAAAACGCGGTCCCGATTGGCGACCGGGCGGGAAACACGAAGACCCGCGCGCGCGGTTCAAGAAAAAATCTTCCGCGCGTCCGCCTGCGGATCGTGACCGATCCACACCGGATCGCAAGCCCCGGTTTCAGGAGCGCGATCGCCCCTTCCCGGATCGAGAACGGCCGTTCTCGAAATTCTCGAAAGAAGAGCGGCCCAAGGGTCCACGCCGCGAGCGTCGGCCCATGACCGGTGACAAGCCGGGCGCGGGCACACGGCCGCTGCGATCGGGCAGGCCACCTCGCGGCCCACGCAAACCACGATGAGAAGCGGCGCCGATCTCCTTTGGTTCCTCTTCTCGGCCAGCGGTCTCATCAGCGCGCTCATCGCAACCGGCGTCTGGGTACTACTCGCGCGGCGATCGCGAGCGCCACGGGTGGCGCTGTTGCTTGTCATTGCGTTCTACGCCATCGCCGGGTGGTATCCGGTCTCACGGTCTGTCAGCAGACGGATCGAAGCCGAGTACGCACATGCGCTAACGGCGAGCGACGTGCCGTCAGGATCAACCGCGGTCGTCCTGCTCGGTTCCGGCAGCGACACGTTCTTTGACTGGGACAGTCACATCGTTTCGCTTCCAGATCCGATCGGCATGGAGCGCACGCTTGAAGCGGCGCGCGTGTTCACGCTGCTGAACGCGTCGTACCTCGTGAGCGCGGGCGGACAAGCACTCGACGAAGCGCCTCGTGAACCCGCAGCCGTGTCGATGCAAACGGTGCTCATCTGGCTTGGTGTTCCTGCCGATCGCATCGTGCTCGAACGCGAATCGCGAAATACACACGATCAAGCGCTGGCGATCAAACGGCTGCTCCCATCGCTCAACGTCGAACACATCGTGCTCGTGACCTCGTCCATCCACATGCGCCGATCGCTTGGCGCGTTCCGCGCCGCAGGCATCAACGCCTTTCCCGCCGCGGCGCGCGAGACGGAGTACGATCTCAGCCTGACACTCCGCCTGTTGCCGTCAGCCGTGGGACTGCGCGAAAGCGCTCTTGCCGCACACGAGATCGCTGGCTACTTCTACTACAAGCGACGCGGCTGGCTTTAGATCACACAATCCAGCGCTGACGCGCCGTGTGTGTTTCTGGAGTCGTGGTGTGGTCCTGACGCAAGACAGCACCGAAGACATGCACTCATAAGCAGCCCTGCTACCGGCCGCGTTCGGATGTAGACACCACGCCGGGAATCGTCACGCTCAGCGTCGTGCCCTTGTCTGAGGAGTGCATGCCGAACGTGCCGCTGAGACGTTCGGCGCGAGCGCGCATGGAACGCAGGCCGAGGCCGGCGGATCCTGCGTGCGGATCGAAGCCGCGGCCGTTGTCCACGATCGAGAGTGCGAGCGTAGTCCCGGAGGCGGCGAGTGTGACCTCGACGTGTGTCGCGCCGCTATGGCGCAGCGCGTTGGTCAGCCCTTCCTGCAGGAGGCGCATCACGTCGGCGCCGACCCGCACATCGTGCAGGCGCATGTCGCCAGCCTCCGGCAGAATCCAGCGGCAGCGGATGCCGCGCGCTTCGAACAGTTGCGTGATCCGGTGGCGCAACGGCGCAATCAGCTCAGCCAACGACGCGGCAGACGATGACTCGGACGCCACCGCTTCGATGATGCCCTGCAGGTCGTCGCGTAGCTCGCGCAGCACCGTCAGAAAACGCTCGGCCGCCAGATCGCGCGGCGCCTGTTCGAGCGCGATGATGTTGTTGATGAGCGTGCCGCCCAGACCATCGTGCAGGTCGTAGGCGAGCGCCAGCCGCTCGTGCAAGTGCGCGTTGGTAATCTCCAGCTTGTGCTGGCGTCCCAGCGTCTCGGCAAGTTCGGTCTGCGCCGCGGCGATCTTTGCGGTGAGTTCATCGTTGAACTTCTCGATCCGCCACTGGCTTTCGACGAAGCGCACGGCCAGCAGCAGCGCCATGGCGAGCATCGTGACTTGAGAGGCCAGCGCTGAATAGTAGATGTTGTTGCTGAACAGGCCCAGAAATTCCAGCCAATCGTGAACGCCAACAACGATGAAGAACATCATGCACAACGCCATCGCCAGATGCTCGGCACGGCGGCTAGTCAGCGCAAAGGCGATGAACGCAACGCAGGTGATGATGACGCTGGCCACCACCATCGTCATGAGCACCGCACGCACCGGCTCAATCGCCGCGTGGGGCGCCACCACCATGGCGATTATTTGGCACGCGGTGAGCAGCCACAGCGCCGCCTGAAGACGCGGCAGCCTGCGATCCGCGAAACTCAGCGTGAACATCGTGAAGCTGGCGCTGTAGATGATGAGCGCGATCATGTTCACCGCTTCCCAAGCATCGGTGCTGGCGAGCGGCCATGTGCTGGTCGCGGACTGGTTGACCGCGACCAGCGCCCAGGCGAAGGATTCCAGCGCATACCAGCCAAAGATCCGTTCGCTCCGTCTGAGCAGCCACATGATGAAGAACAGGCAACCCAACGTCAGCGTGACCGCCATGCTGTACAACTGGAAATCGTGCCGCAGGCGATACGCCCGATCGTAGAGCGGCCGGACGGCCGAGGCGTCGCCGATGACGGTGGGACCTAAACCCGGCTGATAGGCGGCAATGCCCGACACGCGCACCAGCAAGATGTTGCCGTCCGGCTTGAGCAGCGGCGCCGGTAACGGCATGTAGCGCGTCATGTTCCAGGCGCGCGTCAGCGGTTCAACCAGCGATCGATCGCGGTCGAGCAGTGTGCCGTTCAGGTACACCGCGCCAGCCATGTTCAGGAAGTCGATCCACGCGGCTAACGGTTGGCCGTGCGCGCACGCGCCATCGAAACTCAGACGGTACCAGACCACGCCGTCGAAATTCGGCCAGTGCGCCGTCCATTGGTCCGGCAGCGTGACGTTCACCCAGCCGTCCGCCGGCGCGGCCTCGGCGTCCCAGCCGGAACGCGCCGCCTCCACACGAACATCGCAGAATCCACCCGGCTCCGCCGCACGGCAGACGCAGGGCAGCATGATGAACGCGATCAGGACAACAAGCCACGCGCCCGCGCCGCGAACACTGCTTGCGTGCGCGACGAGACGGCCAGTTTTTTGTAGATGCTCTTCGTATACCACCCGATGGTCGTGCTCGACAGACATAGCGATTCCGCAATTTCCTTGTTGGTCAGGCCCTGACTCACCAGGTCAAGAATTTCAATCTCGCGCGGAGTGAGCTGTCCGCGCGGCACAGGCGCCGATGGCGCGTCATCGTGCGACAGATCACGCGCGACCATCGACAGAATATGGCGCGCCACGAACGGGTCGATCGGCGCGCCGCCGCCGAGCGCCGATCGGAGCGACATCGCAATCTCGGTATCGTCGCGCTGCTTGAGCAAATAGCCTGTGGCGCCCGCCTGAATCGCCGACACGATCAGCGCACTGGCGCTCCACGCCGACACCACCAGCATCAGCAACGCCGGATCGTCCTCATGCCAGTCGTGGATCAGATCGATGCCAGAGCCGTCCGGCAGATGGATGTCGACAAGCGCGATCGCAAACGGCTGCGCCGTGCGCAGCACGCGCGCGTCTTTGACGCTCCCGGCGACAAACAACGCCTCGGCGGTATATCCCAACGTCGTCAGGATCGCGCGCAGCCGCTCCTGCATCAACGGCTCGTCCTCGACAATCAGGACCGGCGCGGGCAGTAACGATTCGCCGGCAGCGGTGTTGGTTTCAGGATTACTGGACATGGATCGTTCCGTCATACTCAGAATCCCGTTCAGGGCACGCGTTCCGGATCGACAACCGTCATGCCGAACGGCTCGAAATATCTGCGGTTGCGCGTCACCAGCACGAGGTTACGCACCAGAGCCGTGGCCGCGATACCAACCTCGGCAAAGCCCGGACGGCTCCCGATAACCAAACCGTTGCCGGAGAGCCGGCCTGCGGCTTGGCTGATGGCGTGGTCGAACGCCACGATCTGTCCAGCGCCATGCTCCAGCAGCGCAGCAAGCCAGCGATCCAGCACCTCGGCTCGAGTCACCTTCCCATGCTGGCGGAGTGTGCCGATCCCCTGTTCGATCTCGGTGATGGTGATGGCGGAGATGAACAGACGATCGCCGTGCGCCCGCACCCAATCAGCGAATCGGCCGTGCTCCTCGACCGTTCCGGGCACCAGCATGGAAAGAACAGAGGTATCGAGCAGATAACCCGTGCTCATAGATCGACCTTGCGCAGCGGTGACCGATCGCGTGCGATCTCGATCTCGCCGGGAAACGCGAGCAGGAGATCGGCAAACGATGGCCTGTCCTCGGGATAGATCCGGCGCGCGTCGGCCACAGGAATCAGGACGGCTGCTGGCTGCCCATGCCTGGTAATGGTCGTGGGCCGGCCCTGCCCGGCCGCCTCCACCAGCGCAGAGAAGCGTGCTTTCGCCTCGCGAATCTGAACCTTTTTCATAACACGCCCATGTAACCACAACGAAGTCACAACATCTACCCTCCTAAATGGGAGGGTTACGCATCTCGAAACAATTAGTTAGCCTTGCTCGGTGACTTTATTCAACGCGCTGTGGAGTGTTGAGGTGAAATTCTGGTTTTGGCCGCTCTGGGCGGTCGACGTCGTGGTGGCGTCCATTGCGGGCTACCTGTTTTTGTCTGGCGTGGCCGATCGCACGATGGGTTCGCCCAACATGGCGAGCGTGTTCAGCATGGCCCCCCAGTTTGTCATCCTGTGCGTCTTGACCACGGTCGTGGGTGGAAGTCTGGAACTCCGGGCAAGAGCGCGCACCCGTCAGGCAATTGCGGTGGCCTCTATCCTTGCGATACCAACTCTGTTTTTGCTGTTATTCGCGTCAGTAACATCATGCCGATAACAGAGCGTACCTGCGCACAACTCGTTTCGGTCGGATGACAAAACGTGCCGACAGAACCAGCGGGAACGCGTCCTCCCGCGCCGGCGCGCTGAACCCGGAGGATCTCCCCCTGCAAGGGAGGATGGCGCCCCTACTGGAACAACAGATTCGCGTGGCGTGGATTGCATGACGGATCTGCCGTTCTTCGCTCTTTGTAGACCACCGCTGTAGGCGAGAGGGCGAAGCTGCATTGCCACGGCCCAAATCGTCACGCTTCTCGCCGTCGACAGCGGCGCATCCTCGCCGGGCGGCACGAGCAACAACTCGCGCCGGACACGACAGCCAGCAGTCTCACCGCGTCTGCACGGAGATTCAGGATGCCGCCAGCCACATCGCCGGCGGCAACGTGAACATGAGCCTTGCCAGCCAGCACAGTCGACGGCGTGGCGCTAAACGGCGCCACGCTCGATCTAGACAATCAGGCGAATGGATTACGAATATCGTCGAGGAACTCAAGGACTCGAAGCGACAGGACAGCTGCCCCAGTGGATTCGATGGCCTCGTCCACTGGAGCAGTATTTTAAATAAACCAATCACTATCAATTATTTACAGCAGAAAACCACTAGCGATCATCTGATGAGAACCGCCAAGTGAGATTTTTTTTCGCATTCAGGTGTTCTGTATGAGGGGGAATTTCGTTATTACAAGTAGCAACCAATTTTTCGCATGAATGATCAACTTTTGCTCAAGTGACCGAGCAAAAGTCTTTTATGTTTTGTATCATATTGACGATTAATTTGTCGCTATGGCTGATTCTGGACTGCCATGTCCTGTTCTTCGCTGTTTCAGACCAATTCTGTGAGCGAGAGGGCGAAGCTGTATTTTAACGTTTATTTTTGTCTCTTATGTCTGTTCTTGACGCAAGTAAAAACTGAAGCATCGTTCGTCAAAGTTCTTTTTCGAAAAACGCTGATTCTTCGTTACGCCACGATATGGACTGCTTCGTTCGATCCGGATCGCCTGATCGTTGTATCTCGTTCGCCACAGTGAATTTCGCGGCAACCATCGCGGCGGCCACCCTGTGTCTCGCGTGCGGGAAAACATCAGGTAGTGCAGCAACGCCCGGCGGCAGCGCAGGGAGCGAGGCGCAACAGGCCGTGACCTCCGAGTACAACGCTGACGGCCGGCTGACGAAGCTTTCCTACGACCGCGATCACGACGGAAAGATCGACACCTGGGGCTATATGGACGGCACACGCGTGGTGCGCGTCGAGGTGGATGAAAACGGTGACGGCATCGTCGATCACTGGGAATACCACTCGAAAGATGCCGCGCCCCCACCACTCGATCATCCCGGACCCGACCCAACACTCGAGCGCATCGAGCAGGCAACGCGTTACGACGGGAAAGTGTCGCGATGGGAATACTTCGACCACGGTGAATTGACACATGCCGAAGAGGACACCGACGGTGACGGAAAGATCGACAAGTGGGAAACCTACACGGCGGGCGTATTGACCTCGATAGCCCTGGACACGGCCGGACGCGGGACGCCGAACCGTCGTCTCGTCTACAAGGACGGGGTCTTCGATCACGCGGAAACGGATCAGACCGGGTCGGGAATATTCAAGGTGTCGGCTCCATGATGACCACCACGACGCTGGCAACAGCAACCGCGCTTTTCATCGCGACTGACACCGATCGGAGTAACGCGGCAACGCTGCTCAAAACGATCGGGTTCAATCCAGTCGAGGTATCAAACGTCGATGCCGTCACGGCGTGCCGCGACAGTGTCACGTTGTGTCTTGTCGACCTGCGTGCCAACGGAGAAGCCCTCAAGGTCGTGCGTGCCGTGCGCGCACAACATCCCCGAGCCGTCATCGTCGGGGTGGCTGATCCGGCGCGCCCGTCCGCCGCGACAGACGCCATCCGCGCTGGCGTCTTCGATGTGCTGCCACGGCCAGCGACCGCGCGCGACCTTGAAGCACTGCTGGCCAACGCCCGCGAGCAGGCGTCGCTTGCCGCCAACATGCCCGCCCTGCACCCCGGAGAGCCGGTCCCCTGGGGGATTGTCGGCACGTCTCCCGCGATGCGGCTGGTGATGGAACTCGTGCAACGCGCCGCGGCCGGGCGGTGCGGGATCTTGATTTCCGGCGAACGGGGAACAGGCCGCGAAATGATTGCCCGGGCTGTCCATGCACACAGCTCCAGCCCCGCAGCCCCGTTTGTCAAAGTCGATTGTTCAGGGCCAACCCCGGAAGATGTTGAACTCGAGCTATTTGGCGTCATCAACCGGCGGGTTCCGAACGAATCGGCAGAGTACCGCACGCTAGAACAAATCCAACGGAACGGCCGCCTTTACGAGGCGGGAGATGGCGGCACGCTCTTCCTTGAAAACCTCACCGAAATGCCGGCTCGCGTACAGCAACGGCTGGTGCGCATCCTCCGCGATCGTGAGGTGTTCCTCGAAGACGAGGAGGCCATTACTCTCGATATCCGGCCCATTGCATCGGTCGACCGATCGGTTGACGGGGCCCTTGAAGACGGGCGCCTGCGCCAGGATCTCTTCGAGCGCTTGTCACTCATTCGCATTGATGTGCCAGCGCTGCGGCAACGCCGTGAAGACATCCCGGTACTCGCCACGCATTTCCTGAAGGAAATCTGCAGGGCAAACGGACAGCCCCTCAAGACACTGACTCGTCCAGCCTTGACGCTTCTGAGTGCTCTCCCCTGGCGTGCCAACGCACCGGAACTGCGCGGCCTCCTCGAACGGCTCGTGCTCCTGGTGCCTCAAGGACTTATTCGTCTCGAGGACGTCATTGCGCATACACAGTTCGAAGGCGCCATCAGTCCCACCGGCTTTGACGCCACACTGCGTCAAGCTCGGGCGCAATTTGAACGCGACTACATCGCCTCGGTGCTGCAGCACCCGCGGGGCCGCCACGCGGATGCGGCAAAAGTTCTCGGAATCCAGCGTACGAATCTTTACCGTAAGATGCGACGACTCAGTCTGTTACGGACAAAAAGCATCGGACGTGAGGCGTGATGTATCTCATCCGATACATGCGTCGTGTGCCCGATACACTTCCAGCATTAGATCAATCGATCCATGCCGGCAAACGCTTGACGCGACAGACTCAACAGGACAGTATGGAAACGCCAAAAGTTGACCACGCTCTCTTCGAGCAAAGTCTGCTTCGGCACAATCAACAACAGTGGAAGGATGTTTGCGATGAAGACCCGAATGATGGCGATGACCCTCGCGCTGGCAATGGCATCCAGCGCGGCAAGCACGTTGCTCGCGCAGAGCGCGACGCTTGGTGGTACGGCGAAAGACGAAGCAAAGAAGCCCTACACCGACTACACGGTGCGGACACGCGATGCGCAGGGTGTGATCGGCACGGCGCAGACACTCGACACACAGGGCAACTTCACCCTGAACAACCTCGACAGTACACGGTACGTCGTGGAATTGGTGAACAAAGACGGCAAGGTCGTGTGCACCGAAGGTCCGTTCGACATGGCCGCGCGGCCGGTCAGAACCGACGTCAAGATCGAGTGCAACAAGGTGCCGGCAGCGTGGTGGATCCTCGGCGCGGCAGCCGCCGCCGGCGTCACGGCCGGTGTGGTGGGTTCGAGCCCCGCGAGCCCCGCGCGTTAAGCCTTTCCGGCAATACCTTCGTCCTTCCGACAAACAGACTGTCGAATCCGGTCTCCCCGGGTTCGCCAGCCTGTTTAATCCAACTCCTCTGTTTCCCGCACCGACCAATCCGTACGCTGGGCTACGCGTGTCTCGCACTACTCACGCTGTTCCTCGGCACAACATCGGCGTTCGCGCAATCCACTGACACTGAAGAAACCCCGCTGGAGGGGCGTTTCCACGTCGGCGTCATCCGCTTCACGCCGTCCATCGTCCTGAACAACCTGGGCGTTGATAGCAACGTCTTCAACGATCCCGTCAACCCACAGTCCGCCACAACCGCAGAGATTGGTCCGGCTGTTCAGATCTGGATGCACGCCGGGCGAGCCAAGATTACCGGCAAGACATCCGATAGCTACGTCTATTTCAGCAAGTTCGATAACCAGCGTTCGTGGAACAGCACCAACAACGCGCGGCTCGACCTGCCACTCTCGCGCTTCAAACCATTCATCGGTGGCAGCTATGCCAATACCGGCGACCGGACAGGCGTTGAAATCGATGTCCGCGTCCGGCATCAGGAGCAGGCTGTGTTTGTTGGCACAGCGATCGCGTTCTCGTCGAAGACGGCGCTCGTCCTGACGGGCACCCAGAACCTCTTTGTCTACGACAACACCGCAACATTCCGCGACGAATCACTGGCCACAAACCTCAATCGCCAGTCGCGCACGGAAACGGCGCAGCTCCGTTTTGTGTTAACACCGCTGACGACATTCACCGTGACGTCCGACGCCATACAGGATCGATTCGATCAGGCCACGACACGGAACGCGGACAGCATCCGCGTGATGCCCGGTTTCGAGTTCAAGCCCTTCGCGCTTATTTCCGGGCGCGTCGCGGTGGGCTTCCGCCACTTCAACGTGCTCGACGCCGGGACACCCAATTACGACGGCGTTGTCGCCAACGTCGACGCAGCGTATGCAATCCGGGCCACGAAAATTTCATTCGGCTGGACACGCGACGTCAATTACTCGTACGACAGCGGGGCGCCGTACTACGTGCTGACCAGCATTCCTCTGTCGCTGACCGAGCGCATCACGTCGAAGTGGGATGCCATCGGCCGCGCGGCCTGGCAGCGTCTTGTTTATCCCGAAAACACATCGACGTCTCAAGCGTTTACCGACAATGCGTCACTGTATGGTCTCGGCGCCGGCTACCGTCTGGCCGAGTATTTCAGGCTCGGTGTCGATGTGAACTACTCCCGTCGTCTCTCGCCGTTGGCGTCGACACGTGCGTTCAGCGGTGTTCGCGCCGGTTTCTCTGTCAGCTATGGATCATCGCAATGAAGAAGCTCGCGATTCTCGCGCTTGTCCTCTGGAGCTCGGTGGCATCGGCGCAGACTGATTACACGATCGGCGCCCAGGACGTCTTGACGATTACCGTGTTTGGCGAACCCGAACTGTCGGGCAAATTCACGGTTGAGCAGGACGGCACGTTCACCTACCCTCAGCTCGGGCGCATCAAGGCCACCGGCGCGACGTTGCGCACGCTCACGCAAGAGATCGTCACGCAACTTGCTGACGGCTACCTGAAGAACCCGCAGGTCTCAGTGACGATCGAGACCTACCGCAGCCAGCGGATTCTCGTTCTTGGCGAAGTGCGATCGCCGGGCGAGTATCAGTTGACGAGCGAGACGACACTGCTCGCCGCACTGGTCCGCGCCGGATCGACAACGCCCTCGGCGGGACACGAAGTGCTCGTCGTCCGGCCACGCAAGGACACGTCAGCGGCAGCCGCTCAAGAGGATGCGACTGACGTCATGCACATCAACCTGCAGGATCTGCAGGCCGGCAACCTCTCGCTCAACGTACAACTGCAGGATGGCGACACCATCAACGTGCCCAAGGCGCAGTCAGTGTTCGTCTCTGGTCAAGTGAAGGCGCCGGGCGCCTACGCGATCGATCCGGGCACCACAGTCCTGCAGTTGCTGTCGTTGGCCGGCGGCATTACCGACCGCGGCTCCGACAGCCGGATCCGCATTCAACGCACCGTGAACGGCAAACAAACAGAAATCAACGCCAAGCTCACAGACACCGTGCTACCGGGTGACACGATCATCGTCAGGGAACGTTTCTTCTAGGAACCACTATGAATACCAACAGACCCGACCCGACCCGTCCCGTCTCGCATGGTGGCCACCACGAGAAACACATCTCGGACTACGTGCGCATTCTCTACAAGCGCCGCTGGATCATTGGTCCGGTCTTTCTGGTGCTCTTCGTGATCGGCGTCTTCAATGCCTTGCAGCAGACGCCGATCTATCAGAGCCAGGTGCAGCTCCTCATCGAGAAGGACGCGCCGAATGTCGCGACGCTCGATCAGATGTTCCAGTCACAGGACGGCTGGATGTCTGACGACTTCTACCAGACGCAATATCGCATCCTGCAAAGCCGCAGCCTCGCCAAGCTGGCCCTCGACAACATGAAGCTCTGGGACGCGCCACGCCTCGGCAGCGGTCCCGCACCGAAAACCACGATCAACCTGACCGGTCTGCTTTGGTCAGCCGTCTATGGCGCGATCGATCTCGCCAAGCGGCCGTTCCAGAGCGAACCGCCGGCCACCGTGAAAGCGGACGCCTCCATCCCGCAATCGGGAGAGACGGCGGCGCAATCGGCGCGTATCGCGGAATTCCTCGGCGGCCTGAGCATTGTGCCTGTGCGCAACAGCCGCATCGCGGAGATCCGCTACACGTCGAGCGACCCGGTCTTTGCCGCCGCCGCCGCAAACGCGGTCGCGAAGGCGTACATCCAGCAGAACATGGAGTTCAAGTTCGCCACCTCGAAGGATGCGACGGATTTTCTCTCCAGCCGGCTGGCCGAACAGCGTAAAGCCGTCGAAGCGAGCGAAGCCGCCCTGCAGGCCTTCAAGGAGAAGAACGGCACCGTGTCGGTCGCCGACTCGGGTAGCAACATCGTCGTCGCCCGCCTGACCGACTTGAACGTGGCGTTAACCAAGACCAAGACCGACCGCATCAATAAGGAAGCGCTCTACAACCAGTTGAAAGCCATCGAAGGTACCAGCGCGATGGATGCGCTGCCGGTGATCCTGTCGAACGACTACATTCAAAAACTGCGGTCAGATCTCTCCGACCTGCAGCGTCAGCAAGCACAACTCGCCGAGCGTTACGGCCCGCGGCATGCCGAGATGATCAAGATTCAGACGGCGGTCACGAGCGCGGACGCGAAGCTGCGCCTCGAAATTCAAAAGGTCGTCGAATCGGTGAAGGCGGAATATCAGGCGGCGCTCTCCGAAGAACAAAGCCTGCAGTCTGCGCTCGATGCGCAAAAGACCGAAGCGCTCAGCCTCAATCGCAAAGGTATCGAAGCCAGCGTGCTCCAGCGCGAACTCGACAGCAACCGTCAGGTGTACGAAAGCTTGCTGCAGCGCACCAAGGAAACTGACATCTCGGGCGAGCGGCGTTCGACAAACATCCGCGTCATCGACGACGCCGAAGTGCCGAGCTGGCCGATCTCACCAAACATCCAACGTGATCTGATGTTCTCGTTCGGCACAAGCCTGTTCTTCGCGATCGGCCTCGCCTTCCTGTTCGAGTTGCTCGACAACCGGATTCATACGCCACAGGACATCCAGACGCTCCTGCAGGGTCCCTTCCTCGGTATGGTCCCGATGGGCAACGCCGATAGCGGGGACACGGAAAGCCCGTTGATCAACGAGACCGTCTCAGCGAATTTTGCCGAGGCGATCAAGACCATCCGCACGAATGTGCTCTTCTCTTCAGCCGAAGACGGACTCCACACGATCGCCGTCACGAGCGCGACCCCCGGAGAAGGGAAAAGTGTCGTGGCCGCCAATCTGGCGATTGCGCTGGCCCAAACCGGTCAGCGCGTCCTGCTCATCGACGCCGACATGCGACGGCCGCGCGTCCACGAAATCTTCCATATCGAGCAGGAACCAGGTCTATCGAACGTCATTACCGGTAACGCAAAAACCGCGGATGCCATTCGCCACTCGCGTGTCGACGGTCTGTCGCTGCTGTCGTCCGGCCATATTCCGCCAAATCCTGCGGAACTGCTCGGCTCGAAGCGCTATGTCGATTTCATGGCCTCGCTGACAGAGCATTTCGACTGGGCGATCATCGATACGCCGCCGGTGCTGGCGGTGACCGACAGCGCCGTCGCCGGACGTCATGCCTCAGGCGTCATGTTCGTCGTGGCGTCCGACAAAGTGAGCCGTCAGGCGGCGAAAGACGCGCTTACGCAAATTGAAAGCGCTGGCGTACACATCATCGGCACCATCCTCAACCGAGTGGATCTGGTGAAGCACCCGTACTACTACGGGTCGTACTACCGCAAGGAATACGCGAAGTACTACGTCAAGGCGTAGTCCTGAGACACACCTCGGCGTGCTTCCCGTCGCACAGCGCACGCCGAGTGAGCGCCCCCGGATCTCATGCCCACGCTTGATACCTGCGAGCCCCAGACGACCCCTGAGCCCGCGCGGTCAGGTCCCGCCCTTGCCGACAAAGCGCGGCAGGCGGTCGCATGGACCGCGGGCATCACGATCTTTCAGGATCTGCTGCAGCTTGCGATCACGCTCAACCTGACGCGACTGCTCCCCCCTGACGCGTACGGCAAATTCTCCTTCGTCAACACCACCATCGGCTTTTTCACGGTCTTCTCGTTCAGGGAGATCGTGAACTACACCCTGTTGGTCCGCTCGGATGAGGAGACGAACTATCAAGATCAGTTCACGGCCGGCGTATTCATTCAGGGGGCCTTGTTCCTGTTGGTGAACCTGATGGCATTTGGCATCCGCTCGCTGCCGGCCTACGCGCCAGCCGCGTACGCGCTGCACATCATGTCGTTGCTGTTGCCGCTCGATCTCATCTCGGAATTCCGCGTGAAAATGATCGAGCGCCAGATGGACTGGAAGCGGCTACGGACGCTCCACGCCGTCGGCCTGACACTCGGGGCCGTGCTGGCCTTGAGCATGGCGTTTGCCGGCGGCGGTGTGTATTCACTGCTTGTGCCGAGCCTGATGATGCCGATTCCTTTCGCGTACGACCTGTTCGTGCGCGAAGGCTGGCGGCCAACGTGGGAACTCCGGCGCGAACGCTATCTGCCGGCCTTCCGGTTCGGCATCACCCGGATCGGGAGCGGCGGCGCCGTGACGATTTCGTCGTTCATCGAAAGCGCCGTTCTGACACGCGCAATCGGCTTCGTGCAACTCGGCATCTACAACCGCGCGCTCGGGCTATCCGTCCTGGTCTGCCAACGTGTCGCGGCGTTGTTCGTGAACGCGCTCTATCCCGTTCTGGCGCGCGTGACGATCCAGAGCGATCAATATCGCCGCGTCAGCGCGCTGATCCTCCGCTGCATGGCGTGGGCGGTTATCCCGCTGGCTGTGGGTATCGGCCTCACGGCGGAACCGGTGATTCGTCTGCTGTACGGCACGCAGTGGCTGGATGCCGTTCACCTCGTGCCGCCGGCGCTCGCGATCGGCGCGTTGATTTCCCTCGTACATGTCACCTACGTGCTGCTCCTCGCGCATCAGCGTCAGCAGTACTGTTTGGCCGCGGATCTCGTGCGACTCAGCGGAACCGTGCTGGCGCTCGTGTTCGCGCTCGGACATGGTCTTGAGACATACATGCTGGCGCTCATCGCCATGCACACGGTCATCCTGCTTGCCACACTCAGCTGGCTCTATCGTGATCGGGCGATGCGCTGGACCGGTGTGCAAGCCGCGTTCACGCCTGCGCTGGTTGGAGCGGCTGCGGCATTCGCCTCGGTCGCGATGCTTCAGTGGTTGACCGGCATGACGATCGGTCCCATCTGGACCGGCTTCGCCGCCGGAGCGCTCTTCATGACCGTCTATCTCACCTCACTCCGCGTTGTGTTCCCGGCATCGCTCCGCGAACTCGTGTGCCAATTGCCGCGAAGCGCCACGCTTCTCTCGCTCTTGCGGCTTCCCGCGGCGTAAGGTCGCGATGCGGATCCTCATCGTCACACCAGAATTTCCGCCACACAGCGGCGGCGGCATCCTGAAGTACTACGCCCTGCTGAGCGACGCGCTGGCACAGGCGGGCGCCTCGGTCACGGTGCTCGTCGCAACGCCATTCTCCGCGTACGACAACTACACGACGCGGGACAACGTCTCGGTGCGATTCGTGCCTCTCGCCGATGTGGAACAACAAGCCGCTCGACTGTCTCACTTGTCCGCCGCGCCAACCTACCGTCGCTACATCGCGGCGGCACTGGCGGCGGCCGCTGTCGTGCGCGCCACCGCGGACCACTACGACCGCATCGAAACCACGGACTTCGGTCTCTTGTTCGCACCGCTCGTCACGCTGACGAACCGTCCGCCTGTCGCCGTCACGCTTCACGGCAGCATCGGGCAGATCTCCGAACACGAACCGGCCAATCCAGCCACCGCGCTGGACGACGCCCTCGCCAGATTGACAGAGGCGACGCTCCTGCCAGCCGCCGACGCACTGCACGCCTACAGCCCCATGAACGCGGCCGAGTGGACCGCCCGGCTCAAGGCGAATGTCGTCATGCAGTTCCCGCCGCTGGCCGTGCCGCCCATCCATCCACGGCACTCTTCGGAGTTTTCCGGCCTCGTGGCCGCGCGCATTCAAGCGTGGAAGGGACCGATCGAACTCTGCGAAGCGGTAAAGGCGATGGGAACGGGCATCGCCGACGATTTCCGCATCGCGTGGGCCGGCCGGGACACCCGCTCCGCGCCGGACGGCGGATCGCTTTCACAGTGGCTCACGTCGCACTATCCGGACATCTGGGGTACCCGGATCGTGCCGATCGGGCCGCAACCGCCAGCCACCATCGCCACGCTGCAATCGTCTGTCCGATACGTGGTCATCCCCTCGAAATGGGACACGTTCAACTACACGCTGGCTGAATCAATGGCCGCACGATGCGTCACGCTCGGATCGCAGAGCGCCGGCGCCGCGGCGCTCATCGACGAGGGCACGAATGGTTTCACGATCGATGTCAGCGATGCTAAACAGTTCGCGGATCGCCTCGCGCACGTGCATGCGTTGACGGAGCAGGCGCGCGCCGCCATTGGTGACGCGGCACGCCAGACGATCGTGCGGCAACTCGATCCATCGGTCGTGGCATCCGGGTGGCTGTCGTTTCTCTCAACGCTCTCGCCGCAGGCGCCGCCGCCACACGTCGCGGAGTGGGTACGCCAATTTCTCGATCCGCCGTCCAGTCCGCACGCTGGCGAAGCATTTCTGGAAAATGTCAGCATCAAACGGCTGGCGTCACATCTGGGTCAGCGATTGGTGCGCAAGGCGTCGGCCACACGTTCATGAGCACGCCACGCATTGCGCTGGCGATTCCTGCCTACAACGCCGCCGGGCATCTGCCGCGACTCCTCGACGCCGTGCGCGCGCAGACCGTGCCGTTTGACGAAGTGCTGCTTTACGACGACACCAGCACCGACGCGACAGGAGACATTGCCCGCGCGTTCGGCGCGACCGTCATTCGCGCGGCCACCAATACCGGTCCATCGATCGGCAAGAACATCCTGGCGCAACAGACCTCGTGCGAGTGGATTCACTTCCACGATGCCGATGATGCGCTCTTTCCCGACTTCGTCGCGCGAACGCGGGCGCTCATCTCGAACGCCGTCGACGTGATTCTTTTTGGCACACAGGATCGTGACGATGTCACTGGTGCGCTATTGGGGCAGCAGACGTGGAACGATTCGGAACTCCGTGATGACGCTATTCGCTACTGCGTCCAACACACCGTGACCAACTGCGGTGTGTACCGCCGTGAAGCATTCATCGAGGCCGGCGGCTTCGACAACAATGCGTCGACCAAATACAACGAAGACCAGGCGATGCATCTCCGCCTCGCGCTCGGCGGCCTGCGGTTTGCGAGTTCCGGCACGCTTGGCGTCATCATCTATCGTCGAACAGGCTCGATGTCTTCCGGCCATGCGATTGAATGCGCGCGAGCCCAATACACTGTGCTCGAAGGCGTGGCCGCGCGCACCGGCTCACGCTATTGCAACGAGATGGGCGTGCGCCTGTGGCGGTTGGCTGGCGTACTCGGCGGATACCAGGATTGGACCTACGCGCGCCAGTGCCTCGAATTGGCACAGCGCCTCGGCTACCACGATCCCTCTCAAGAGCACCCGGTGATCCGTCTGCTGGCGCGCGTCAGCCCCTTTGGCGCGATCGTCCTCAGAGAAAAATTGATTCGCGCGTTTAAACCAGCGCTACGGCGCGGCATGCCAACGGTTCCGTAACGTGCCGCCGCTCGTCTCCATCGTCGTCCCCTGCTACAACGCTGCAGCCTGGGTCGATGCCGCCCTTGAATCGGCGCTGGCGCAAACGCATCCGCGCGTTGAGATCATCGTCGTGGACGACGGGTCGACTGACGAGACGTGGCGACACCTCGAACGCTTCCGCGATCGTGGCGTGCGCACAATCCGCCAGAACAATGGCGGCGCGTCGTCAACCAGGAACCGGGCGCTCGCGCTCGCATCCGGCGACTACATTCAGTATCTCGACGCCGACGATCTGCTGGCGCCCGACAAGATCGCACGTCAGCTTGCGCGATTGGCCGCGGGACCAGACGGCGCGATCGCGTCCGCCGCATGGGGACGCTTCACGAATCGGATCGAGGAGGCGCGCTTCATCCCCGAGCAGGTCTGGCGCGATCTGACGCCCATCGACTTTCTCGTGACCTGCGCGCTCGACGAGCTGATGTTTCCGCCCATCGCGTGGCTCATCCCTCGCGCGATTGCCCACGCCGCCGGTCCATGGAACGAACAGATCTCGCTCAACGACGATGGCGAATATATGAGCCGCGTGATCGCCGCGAGCACCGGCATGGTGTTTTGCGCGGACGCACGCGTGTATTACCGCAGCGGCAATCTCTCGTCCTACGGCAGCCAGACATCGAAGCGCGCCGCGGAATCAGAGCTTCGCGCGTGGGACAGCATCGTTGACACGATGATGACGCTTGAGACGAGCGAGCGCGTGCGCCTTGCCGCGGCCACTGGCTACCAACGCATTCAGGCCACGTACTACGGACGGTACGACGACATCTTCTCGGCGGCGGAAGCCAAAGAACGCGCGTTCGGGCACGGACGCTACCAGTTCAAGGGCGGACCAGTGTTTGTCGCCATCGCCAAGGTCTTCGGCTGGAAGGCCGCCCTGCGTTTACGCCATGCCAAGGACGCCGTGCGGCGCCACCGTGGAGCGGCGGCATGACACCGCTGACGATTGCCGTCCTCGCCGATCCGGATCTGCCAGTACCGCCACGGCTGTACGGTGGCATCGAGCGCGTGATTTATCTGCTGGTTGAAGGCCTCGTGGAACGAGGACACCACGTATCGCTGTTCGCGCACCGCGATTCGCAGACCTCCGCGACGCTCTATCCGTATCCGCGCACCGAGAGCATTTCAGCACTTGGACTGGGATTAAACGCGCTGGCCGTGGCGCGGCGGCTCTTGACTCGACAATTGGACGTTCTCCACAGCTTCGGCCGTCTGAACACCATCGCCCCGCTCGCGTGGACGCGGTCGCGCAAGTTCATGAGCTACCAGCGTGAGATCACGCGCGCGAGCATCGAGCGCGCCACGCGGATCTTCGGATCGCGTCTGGAGTTCACGGCGTGCAGCCGTCACATGATTCAACCCGTGCGCGATCTTGGCCGCTGGCATGTGATCTACAACGCGGTATCGATGGCCGCCTACACCTGCCAACCGCACGTCGATGCGGAGGCGCCGCTGGTCTTCCTCGGACGGATCGAATCGATCAAGGGCACACACGCCGCCGTGCAGGTGGCGCGGCGCTCAGGACGCCGGTTAATCATCGCCGGCAACATCGCGGATCAGGCGTACTTCGATCGCGACGTGCGTCCGTTCGTGGACGGCGAACGCATCCGCTACGTCGGCCCGGTTGACGATGCCGCCAAGAACACGCTGCTTGGCAGCGCCTCGGCGCTGTTGATGCCGATCGACTGGGACGAACCGTTCGGCATCGTCATGGCGGAAGCGCTGGCCTGCGGCACGCCGGTCGTCGGCTTCGCTCGTGGCTCTGTGCCGGAAGTCGTCATCGACGGCGTCACTGGATGGATCGTCGACGATGTCGCGGCGATGACCGCAGCGGTCGGACGGCTGAACGCCATCGACCGGCGCGCGTGCCGCGCTGACGCCGAACAACGGTTCAGCGCGACCGCCATCGTGGATCAGTACGAAACCCTGTATCGCGGCAATGCCGTGGCTCTCGATGCCGCGCCGTTATCTTCACAGGTGCAATCGCTGTCGTGACGAAAACACGCGCACGCATCTGCCTGGTCACGACAGGCCAACCGTCCACGAACCCACGCCTGGTCAAAGAGGCTGACGCTCTGGTGGACGCCGGCTATCAGGTACACGTCGTTGGCGCACATTGGGCCGAGTGGGCGGACGAACACGATCGCGCGTTGCTCGCGCAGAAACGGTGGACGGTAACGCTCGTGGACTGGCGGCGGGCACACGCCCCTCTGCTGTTCCACAAAACACGGGTGCGGCACTGGGCCGCGCGCCACCTTGCCGGAACCGCCATCAACGCTCTCGTGCCAGCGGCGGTGGCGCTGTCGCGCGTGGGGCCGGAGCTGCAACGAACCGCGCGATCGATCCCGGCAGCGTTGTACATCGCACACAACATCGGCGCGCTGCCCGCGGCATCCGCGGCAGCGCGACACCACGGCGTCCGGTGCGCGTTCGACGCGGAAGATTTCCATAGCGGACAACTGCCGGCCAACGATCCGATGCGCCGAACCATCGAAGCCGCAGAGCGGATCTTGTTACCTCAATGCGTCTACGTGACGGCGGCATCTCCCGGCATCGCTGCCGCCTATCACCACCTGTGCGCCATTCCACCGCCAACGACCATCCTGAATGTGTTTCCGCTCAGCGAGCGGCCATCAGACTTCCGGCAAACGGACGCGGCCGCGCCACTGCGTTTGTACTGGTTCTCGCAGACGATTGGCCCCCATCGCGGTCTCGAAGATGCCGTCGCGGCGATGGGACTGCTCGCACCACATGACATCGAATTGCACCTTCGCGGCCACTGGCACGACGGGTACGAACAGCGACTGCGAACCTTTGCGCACGAACGAGGCGTCAGCCCCGCGCGCATCGTCGCGCATCCGCCTGCGGCATCAACCGACATGGTGCGATGCGCAGCCACGTATGACGTTGGCCTCGCGCTTGAACCATCCGTGAGCGACAACAACGACATCGCGTGGTCGAACAAAGTCTTCACCTATTTACTGGCCGGCACGGCGACACTGATGACCAGGACCACTGGACAAGCGGCCCTGCTCCCGCAACTCGGGGAGGCCGCGGTTGGATGTGACGCGAAAAATCCCTCATCGCTCGCCGGAAGCCTGCGTCGTTGGCTCGAAGATCGTCAAACGCTCGAGCGCGCGCGGCGAGCCGCGTGGGCACTCGGCGAGAGCACATTCAACTGGGATCGAGAGAAAACCTTGTTCCTGAACACCGTCGGGAATGCGCTGGCAACATGCGCACACGTGGCGTAGCGCATGCACACCGCACGTCAGCGCACGGTGCTCATCGTCTCGCCGCATTTCGTGCCGGCCAGCACGCCAGACATGCAGCGTGTGCGGACGAGCCTGCCCTATTTTCGTGATTTCGGATGGACGCCGTACGTGCTCGCGGTGGAACCCTCGCCAGAAGATCCTCGCGATCCGCTGCTCGTCGAGACGATCCCGGCCGACGTCCACATTGAACGTGTCACGCCGCTACCGCTGACGCTCACGCGGCGGTTCGGTATTGGCAACATCGCACTGCGCGCCTGGATGTCGTTGCTCCGCGCCGGGTCACGGACGATTGCCAAGCATCACATCGACCTCGTCTACTTCTCGACGACGATGTTCCTGTCGATGCCGCTGGGAAGGATTTGGCACTCGCGTCACGGCGTGCCGTTCGTGCTGGACATGCAGGACCCGTGGTTGACCGACTACTACGAAACTCATCCCGAGATGCCTCGGCCGGCAAAGTACGGCCTGTCGCATCGGCTCCACGCGACACTGGAACCGTGGACTATGGCGCGCGCCGGCGGCATCATCGCGGTCTCGCAGTCGTACATCGACACGCTGCGGCGGCGCTATCCGGTGCTCGCGCAGCGCAGTTGCGCCACGATTCCCTTTGCGGCCGCGGAGGGTGATTTCGCGCTGCTCGACAGACGGCCTCAGCCAAACCGGCTGTTCGCGCCGCAGGCCGGGCGCGTCAATGCGGTCTACGTCGGACGCGGCGGCAACGACATGGCGCCCGCGCTCAGCATCCTGTTTTCCGCGGTGGAGCGGTTATCGCGCACACAACCGGCGCTCGCCGCACAGTTGCGAATGTTTTTCGTCGGCACCGATTA
>JAISPN010000144.1 GCA_031274845.1 Acidobacteriaceae bacterium | reverse complement strand
CATTCGGCTGACGTGGCCGCGGAATACTTTCCGAACGATCCGGCGTCCCGGACGATCGCCGAGCAGTACCTACGCGATAATATTCGCTACTCGCTCGGGAGCGACGAACAACAAGGGCTCGAGACGTTCTACCGCTATGCGGCGGAACTCGGGCTCGTCACCTTCGACGGTCCGCTGCGTTTCTACCATGCAGAACCAGATTGAACAGATCGCGGAGCGCGTGCGCGCGGGCGGCAGGATTGATGCCGCCGACGCGTTGCTGATGTACCGGGAAGCGCCGACCGCGCTGCTCGGCCAATTGGCGGATGGCATCCGCGCGCGCAAGCACCCCGAAGGCGTCGTCTCCTACATCATCGACCGCAACGTCAACTACACGAACGTCTGCGTGGCGCGCTGCAGCTTCTGCGCGTTCTATCGCCCCGTCGGATCGCCCGAAGGCTACGTGCTCGGCTTCGACGAGCTGTTCCGGAAGATCGACGAGACCATCGCCGTCGGTGGCGGGCAGTTGCTGCTGCAAGGCGGACACAATCCGGATCTGCCGCTCACCTGGTACGAGGATCTCTTCCGCGCGATCAAGGAGCGTTATCCGGCGTTCAAGTTGCACGCGCTCTCGCCGCCGGAAACCGTTCACCTGTCGCGTCTGTCGCAGTTGCCGGTCGAAGAGGTCTTGCGCCGGTTGATTGCCGCCGGGCTCGACAGCGTGCCGGGTGGTGGCGCCGAAATTCTCGTCGACCGCGTGCGCAAGCTGCTGCACTGTTACGGCAAGGCGACTGCGGACGAATGGCTCGGCGTCATGCGTCACGCGCACCGCTTCGGGCTCCGCACGACGGCCACGATGATGTACGGGACGGTGGAGACGGACGAGGAGCGCCTCGAACATCTGCTGCGCCTGCGTGCGCTGCAGGACGAGACCGGCGGATTTACCGCGTTCATCGCCTGGAGCTATCAGCCGAGCCACACGGAACTCTCGGGTACCGAAGCGACCGGCATCGAGTATCTGCGCACGCTGGCTATCTCTCGCATCGTGCTCGACAACTTCGACAACCTGCAGGCCTCGTGGGTGACGCAAGGCGGCAAGGTCGGGCAGCTAAGTCTCGCCTACGGCGCCAACGACATGGGCAGCGTGATGATTGAGGAAAACGTTGTGCGCGCGGCCGGTGCGAGCTACTGCATGGACGAAGTCGAGATCGTCCGGAATATCGAGGACGCCGGATTCGTCGCCAAGCGCCGCAACATGCACTACGAGTTTCTGGGCGATCCGATGTTTCGTGAACGCGAGGTGCCGCGCATGTTGTCGCTGGCCACCGCGCGCCGCGAGGGAGACACCAGCGTGCCGGAAGAACTCCGCAACTATCCAGCGCGCTCCCGCGCCGGCAAACAACTTCGCGTCGTCAAGCATTGAGCGGCTATCGCGCGGCCTGGGTGGTGCCGATCGACCGTGCACCGATTCGACATGGCTGGGTCGAGACATCGAACGGACGCATCGTCGATCTCGGCGAGGGCGTTCCGGTCGGTCCGTCTGTCGATCTGGGCGACGTCGCGCTCCTGCCCGGTCTCGTCAACGCGCACACGCACATCGAGCTGTCGTATCTTCATCACCGCGTGCCGGCGGCGGAGCAGTTCGTCGACTGGATTCGCGGCGTGGTGGCGATGCGGCGTCAGCACGGAGATGCCAGCGAGCCCGCCATTCTTATGGCGGCCAGGCAGGCGATTGCGGATGCGGCGCGCTTTGGAACGGCTCTGGTTGGCGACATCAGCAACACGCTACTGACGCCAGCGCTCCTGTGCGAATCGTCGATGCACGGCGTCGTGTTTGACGAGATCATCCGCTTCAATTCTGGCGATGCGGCAGCCGTGGTCGCTGACGCCTGCCGGGCGATCGACGCGGTACCGCAGACGCCCGACGTGCGCGTCAGTCTGGCGGCGCATGCGCCGTACTCGGTCGCGCCATCGGTGTTCCGCGAGATCGTCCACGCGGCCGGGCGGCGCGGCATGCCGATCTCTGTGCACCTGTCGGAATCGCGCGCGGAATCGGAATTCATCCGTGAAGGCACGGGGCCGTGGCGTCAGTTTCTCGATGACGTGGGCGCGTGGAATCCTGAGTGGACGCCGCCCGGCACAACGCCTGTGGCGTATCTGGACAGCCTCGGCTTTCTGGGACCGCAATCGCTGGTTGTGCACGGCGTGCAGATGAGCGGTGATGATCTCGCGCGGCTTTGCCAGCGACACGCGACGCTCGTGACGTCGCCGCGGAGCAACCTGCACACCGGCGCGGGGACGCCGCCAGTCGCGGCGTTCTATGCGTCCGGCGTCCGCGTGGCCGTCGGCACGGACAGTCTGGCCAGCACGGAAGATATGAATGTGTTCTCGGAACTTGCCACGTTGCGGCGTCTCGCGCCAGGCGTCGCGGCGAGCCGGCTGCTCGAGAGCGCCACGCGATCTGGCGCGGATGCCTTGGGCTTCGAGGCAGACTACGGGACGTTGACCCGAGGGAAGCGAGCCAGAATTCTGGCGGTCTCGCTCCCCGGGGCGCTGACCGATGTGGAAGAATATCTGGTCGGGGGGATCGAACCAGCGCAGCTCCATTGGGTGGAGTAGCACACGAAGGTTGCGTCGCGAACGGGTGAACTCGCACACCGATGTGACCGCGTCCTCCGCGCACTGACTCATGACACGCCTTCGTCATTACCTCTCGCTCGTCCGTTTCAGCCACTCGGTGTTCGCGCTGCCGTTTGCCTTGGCGGGCGCGCTCCTGGCGTCACGTCAGGTCGCGCTGACATGGTGGACGATCCTCTGGATTCTTGTCGCGATGGTGGCCGCCCGCTCGGCGGCCATGGGCTTCAATCGTCTGGTGGATGCGCACTACGACGCGCTCAATCCGCGGACGATGAACCGCGAGATTCCGCGCGGTCTCATCTCGCGCGCCGACGCGATGGTATTCGTCCTTGCCGCGTCCGCGCTGTTTGTCTATGCCGCCTGGCAGTTGAACGGGATCTGTCTGGCGCTCTCGCCAGTCGCGCTGGCCATCGTCTTTTGGTATTCGCTCGCCAAGCGCTTCACGACGTGGACGCAGCTCTTTCTCGGTCTGGCAATGGCGGTGGCGCCCGTCGGTGGATGGCTGGCGGTCGGAGGACGCGGTGGATTCGAACCGTGGCTGCTGGCGGCGGCGATCGGATGCTGGGTCGGCGGCTTCGACGTGCTCTACGCCTGTCAGGATCTCGACTTCGATCGCGCGCACAACCTGCGATCGATTCCGGTCCGGTTTGGTGTGCCAGCCGCGTTGACGATCTCGCGTCTGATGCACGTCATCGCCGTTGCCTGCTTCGTCGCGCTGCCGTGGGCGACGCCGCTGCCGGCGTTTTATTTCTGGGGCGTCGCACTCGTGGCGGCGATGCTTGTCTACGAGCAGTCGCTCGTCAGCGCGACCGATCTCTCGCAGATTAAGCGCGCCTTCGATTTGAACGGCTATATCGGGATTCTCTATCTCGGCGTGCTCGCCGCCTCGTTATATGTCCACTGAGCCCAGTGTGCGCGTCGAACGGCGCCCCACGGTCGTGATTGCCATCACCGGCGCGAGCGGCGCGCTGTATGCGACACGCACGCTGGCGGCGCTACTAGCTGACGGCGTCGATGTCGAACTCGTCATCTCTGACTACGGCCGCCGGCTGTTGCGCGACGAACTCGGCGCGACGGCGACGGTGGATCATCTGTTGCCGTATCTGACCGAACGATATGGATTACGCGGTGACCTTGGGCGCATCACGCTCCACAGCAACCGGGATCTTGGCGCCACCATCGCGAGCGGCAGCCGTTCGTGCAAGGCGATGGCGATCGTTCCCTGTTCAATGAAGACGCTGGCAGGAGTCGCGCATGGACTGTCGCGGAATCTCGTCGAGCGTGCCGCGGACGTGATGCTGAAGGAAGGGCGGCGGCTGGTCATCGTGCCGCGCGAAACGCCCATGAGCCTGCCGCAACTGAAGAACATGGTGCTCTGCGCTGAAGCAGGCGCGATGGTGTTGCCGGCGATGCCGGCGTTCTACCAGTCGCCGAAGACGCTCGACGATCTGGCGGACTTCATGGCGGGCAAGATTCTGAGCGCGCTGGGGTTCGAGCACGCGTTGTATCCGGAGTGGACGGGACGTGTGTCTGGTCCTTGAACGGGAAGTCGAAGAACGTTTCTTAGGAACCTGAGGACCAAGGACCAGACGTGGACGTTTCCAAATCCCCCGCGAAGATTGCCGGGATGTTCGATGCGATTGCCGGCAACTACGATCTCCTGAATCATCTCCTCTCCGCCGGGATCGATCGCCGCTGGCGAAAGCAGGCGGTGCGCTCGTTGCGGTTGACCGGAACCGAGCGCGTGCTCGATCTCTGCACCGGCACGGGCGACCTTGCTATTGCCGCGGGCACGGCATCGCCGGGAGCGGCGCGTGTGCTCGGCGTCGACTTTGCGGGGGCGATGTTGCGCATCGGTCTCGACAAGCTGCGAAGTGCGCGTCTTACTGAGCGCATCGCATTGGTGCGCGGCGACGCGACGCAGATTCCGCTGCCGGATACGTCGGTCGATGCGGTGACGATCGGCTTTGGCATCAGGAACGTCGAAGATACGGAGGCGGCGTGTCGTGAAATCCATCGCGTGCTGACGGCAGGAGGGCGCCTCGCGATCCTTGAGTTTTCCGTGCCGACCTTTCCAATCGTTCGTACGGCGTATGCGTTCTATTTCAACCGCGTGCTGCCAGGCATCGGCCGGTTGATTTCGCGGCACAACGCGGCGTATGGCTATCTGCCGGCGTCGGTGGGTGCATTTGCGACGCCGCAAGAATTCGTAACACTTCTACAAAAAGTCGGGTTTGTTTCCGTGCAGGCCAGACCGCTGACATTCGGTATCGTCTATCTTTATGTAGCGCAGCGGAGTCGATGACAGCAGGTTCAGCCGTTGCCGGATTGATATACTGAGCTAACCTTCTGATGTACTTCGACTTCGAGGACTATCGACCCGACATTACGTTAGTCGGGAGCGTGATTTCATGGCGTGAAGGCGTCCTCATCTCGATCATCGTCCATCTCATCGCCGTCATCCTGTTCATTACGGCGCCGCGATGGATGCCCGCGTATCTCCTGCAACCGGCGCCACGGACGCAAGTCGTCATGCAGCAAGAACCGCCCATGCAGTTCGTCATGGTGCAGCCGGCG
>JAISPN010000288.1 GCA_031274845.1 Acidobacteriaceae bacterium | reverse complement strand
GAGCACTCCCAGAAGGCGGCCGCGGCCGGTTACGCGGAAGCGGAGTATGCGCTGGGCTTCGAGTACGACGCAGAGGGACGGACCGATGCGGCGATTGCGCATTACTGGCGGTTCCTCGCCGCGGCTGGCGACGACTATCGTGTGCCGGTGACGTGGGTGCGGCTTGGCCGTGCGCTCGAAAAGCAGCGACAGTACGCGGATGGGGAAGCGGCGTATTGGCAGGCGTTGACGATGCTGCCAAAAGACGCGGAGGCGCACGCGGGCTTGGCCGACGTGCTTCTTGACGAAGGGAAATTTGCCGAGGCCGTTGACGAGTACCGTCAGTACTTGCGGTTGGTGCCGAACAATGGGCTCGCCTATGGAAATCTGGGACGCGCGCTCATTAGCCTCGATCGCGTCGAAGAGGCGGCGCAGGCGTTCGAGCAGGCGGTGAGGCGTCTGCCGAATAATCCCGACGCGCGCATGAACCTTGGATTGGCGCTATCGTCGCTCGGCCGTCTCGATGCGGCGATTGAGCAATATCGCGCCGGTCTGCGGCTTGCGCCGGGCAATGCGGTGATGCACAGTGTGCTGGGCGTGGCGCTTGCCGCGCAAGGCAAGCGTGAGGACGCGATGGCCGAGTTTAAGCAGGCGCTCACACTCGATCCCAAGAATCCGGCGGTCCAGGAGGATTTTGCCATGACCTTCGGCAGGAAACCGTGACGCTCACCACGCGTGCGCGACGTGGTTTCGCGCGGCAGGCCGGCAGACGGGCGCTGTGTCTTGTCGCGGCGATGATGGCGCTTGCTGGTGTCACGCTCGGTGCGCAGCCTGCGGCGCCGGCCGCGCCCGTCACGTACTCGAAAGACGTCGCGCCGATTGTGTTCGCGCGCTGCGCGTCGTGTCACCATCCCGGCGGCCCGGCGCCCTTCAGTGTGCTGACCTACAGCGCCATCCGTCAGCACGCGCAACAGATTGCCGGCCTCACCGCGTCGCGCTACATGCCGCCGGTCAAGCCGGAGCCGGGCTACGGCGATTTCGTTGGTCAGCGGCGCTTGACCGACGAGGAACTGTCCACGCTACAGCGGTGGGTGGCTGGCGGCGCGCTCGAAGGCGACCAACGCGATTTGCCGCCGCCTCCCGCGATTGCCGTCGGGTGGCAGTTGGGGACGCCCGATCTCGTCGTGAAATTGCCGGCCTACGATCTGCCGGCGTCGGGCACCGATCAGTTCAGGATCTTTGTCGTCCGTGTGCCGAATACCGCGGTGAAGTATGTGCGCGGTCTCGAATTTCAGCCTGGCTCGACGAACATCGTGCACCACGCGAACATCCGCGTCGATCGCACGCCGAACTCGCGGCGGTTGGACGAGGAAGATCCGCGGCCGGGCTATGAAGGGTTGCTCGCGCACTCGGCAACCTATCCCGATGGGCATTTCCTCGCGTGGACGCCTGGGCAAGCCGCGCCCTTTTTGCCGAAGGGGCTCGCGTGGCGGCTCGACCCAGGCACCGATCTCGTCGTCGAACTGCACCTGCAACCGACGGGGAAGCTGGAAACGATTCAGCCGTCGATTGGTCTCTACTTCACGACCGATCCGCCGCAGCGGACGCCAGGGATGTTGCGTCTCGGCCGGCAGAGCATCGACATCGCGCCTGGGCAACGTGACTACGTGTTGACGGACAGCTTTACCGTGCCGGTGCCGATCAGCGTGCTTGCGCTGCAGCCGCACGCGCACTATCGCGCGCGCGAAGTGAGCGGCACGGCGACGCTGCCCGACGGATCGACGAAGCCGCTCATTCTAATCCGCGATTGGGATTTCCGGTGGCAGCAGGTCTATCGCTATGTGACGCCGCTTCGACTGCCGGCCGGCACCACATTGTCGATGCGCTACGTCTACGACAACTCGGCGGACAACCCGCGCAACGTCACGCAACCGCCGCAGCGTGTCATCTGGGGACAGCGATCCGGCGACGAGATGGGCGACCTCTGGATTCAGGTGTTGACGGACACCGATCGCGATCTCGATCGGTTGCTCACGGCGTTTCGTCCGAAGGTCATCGCCGAGGACATCATCGGGTACGAAGCGCGGATCTCCGCGGAGCCCGACAGCGTGCCGCTGCACGACGATGTGGCGTTGCTCTATCTCGACGAGGGAAACGTGCGGAAAGCGGTGGAGCACTTCGAGCGCTCGGCCGTGCTGCGTCCAACATCAGCGCCGGCGCAGTTCAACCTTGGAACCGCGCTGGCGTTTGGCGGCGCGCTCGACGCGGCGATTGCCGCCTTTCAACGAGCGTTGGCGCTATCGCCAGACTACGCGTTGGCGCATCACAATCTGGGCGCCGTCCTGCTGACGCGCGGCGATCTCGCTGGCGCGCGTGAGCACCTGCTGCGCTCGGAGCAACTTGACCCTGGGAATCCTGAAGTTCATCTCGATGTGGGACGCCTGTACCGCAAAACCGGAGATCCGCGCGCGTGCGGCGAGTTTCAGCGCGCGTTGGCCGATCGTCCTGGCTGGGCGGACGCCGAACGAGAACTGGCCCAGTGCAAATAGCATCCAGTCGGATGCGCGCCGTTTCTTAAATTTTTTAAAAAACAAACGATTGGATTTAATAATTATTTCTAGCGCTTCGACGTAAAGCGCGATTGACGCTCGTCTACCCTGCCGGTAGCCTTACTAGATTTTTTCGCCGTCTTTAGATGTCTAAGAGGTGGCAAGGAGGCTCGGATGAGGATGAGTAGACTCGCGACGTATGCACTCGTCGTGTATGCCTGTCTGGTGGCGCTGCCATCAGTCGCACGCGCGCAGAGTGTGATCACTGGCGTCGTTAAGGACACATCGGGCGCGGTGCTTCCCGGTGTCACGGTGGAAGCGGCCAGCGATGCGTTGATTGAGAAAAGCAAGACGGTGGTGACGGACGGCCAGGGCCTGTACCGCATCGTCGATTTGCGTCCAGGCACCTATGCGGTGACGTTCACCCTGCCAGGATTCCAGACGCTGGTCCGCGATCAACTGGCGCTTCCGTCGGAATTCACCATGACCATCAACGCCGACATGACGGTCGGCGCGCTCGAGGAATCAGTCACCGTGTCTGGCGCCGCGCCGGTGGTCGACGTGTCGTCCGCCGTCCACACGCAGGTGCTCAATCGCGAGGCGATCGACGCGATTCCAACCGGCCGCACGATTCAGGGCTTGGGCCAACTCGTCGTCGGCGTCAGCTTGAATCTGCCGGATACGGGCGGCGCGCGCGCCATGCAGCAAACCTACATGTCGACGCACGGGATGCCGGCGGCGAGTAACACCGTCATGATCGACGGGATGATCGTCAACGGTCTGCAGAGCGACGGCGCGATCCAGAGCTACTTCAATGATTCGATGAACCAGGAAGTCAGCTACCAGACCTCCGGCATCAGCGCCGAGACCTCGTCGGGCGGCGTGCGCCTGAACATGATTCCGCGCGAAGGGGGCAATCAGTTCAGCGGCGACACCAAGTTTGCGTATCGTCCAGGGTCGTGGCAAGGCGACAACGTGACGCCGCGCCTGCAGGCCGTCGGCGTCAAGCCTGGCGCGGGCAACAGCACCGATCGCATCGTCGATCTCTCGGTCGCCGAAGGGGGACCGATCATGAAGGACCGCCTCTGGTTCTTCGCCTCGGCGCGCTACTTCTCGGTGAACAACTTCATCGCTAATACCACGTTCGCGAACGGATCGCAGGGCATCGACAATCAGTACATCCGCAGCGCGCTGGCGCGCGTCACCTGGCAGATCACGCCGAAGTTGAAGTTCTCGGCCTATCAGGACCAGATCGACAAATACCGCGGCCACGACATGCAGAGCTACTACGAGCCGGAAACGGCGGCGATCCAGTGGTTCTCACCCGCGTACCACACCAACCAGGCGAAGTTGTCGGCGACGATTACGCCGCGTCTGCTCGTGGAAGGCGGGTTCTCGAGCAACCTCGAGTACTACACGAACAGCTATCAGAACGGCATCGGCCAGCCGCGCTTTACGGACGCCTGGTACAACACGACCGCGCAATACGACTCCATCCAGGGCGGCGTGCGTCGCGCCGGGATGGTAACGAACACAGGCGCTCCGAACACGCAGAGCCCGGCGCGCTTCAACTGGCAGGGCGCCACGTCTTACGTCACCGGGTCGCACAACCTCAAGGCGGGCGTGCAGTATCAGCACGGCACGTACTACCACGACGTCGACATGAACGGCGACCTGCTGCAGGTCTATCAAGGGCCGACGCCAGATGCCCGCTTCACCAACCCGGTGCAGGTGATTGTTCGCAACTCACCGCTGCTGCACTACGGCGAGCGGTTGAATTACGACATCGGCCTCTACGCGCAGGACACCTGGACGATGAAGCGTTTGACCTTGAACGGCGGATTCCGCTGGGAGTGGTTGAACGCGCAAGTGATGCCGTCGCATCAAGGGGCAGGCCGTTTCGTGCCGGAGCGCGACTTCAAGGAAGTGCTGAACGTGCCGAACTGGAGCAACCCGGCGCCACGCTTCTCGGCGGTGTACGACCTCTTCGGCAATTCGAAGACGGCGCTCAAGTACTCCGTCAATCGCTACAACCAGACCCGCACCACGGGGATCGCCGCGCTGTACAACCCGGCCGTGTCGACGAGCGCCACGCTCACATGGAGAGACGGGGCTGACTTCGACCCGAACCACACGTTGCCGACCACTGGTGACGGCATTGCTCAGGGGGGAGTCACCTTCGACGCCAATGGCGTTCCTCATCTGTGCACGCTGGGGCCAGGCTGCGAGATCAGCGGCACGCTTCCGGCGAACTTCGGCATTGCCGCGCAGAATACCTACGGCGGCTTCCCGCGTACCTGGAATCTGGAACATGGGATCGAGTTGCAGCATGAGCTTTTCCCGCGCCTCTCGCTTTCCGGCACCTGGTTCCACGGCAACTTCCACAACCTGACGACCTCCATCAACTCGAACCTGTCGGCGGCGGATTACACGCCGATCGCGGTCTACAATCCGGTAACCGGGGCGAAGGTCGATGGCGTCTACTCGCGTATTCCAGGGTCGAGCAACACGGTCAACAATGTGGATGCGGTCGATCCGAGCAAAAAGCTGATCTACGACTCGTACGGCCTCGAATTCCGTGCGCGTCTCGGCCGCGGGGCGCAGATCTTTGGCGGCACCGCGTTCGAGCGTCAGTTGAGCGTCGACTGCAACCACCCAGATAACCCGAACCTGCTGATGTTCTGCGACGACACGAAGAACAATATTCCGTTCGCCAAGCAGTTCAAGATCGCCGGTTCATATCCGCTGCCGTGGTACGGCATCCAGTTGAGCGGTTCGTTCCAAAGCAACCCTGGTCCGTCTGGCAGCTCGTTTACAACGACGCAGTACATCGCGGCGAACACCTCGGCGAGATATCCGGCGAACTGCCCGGCGCCGTGCCCGGCGGGTCAGCTTGTGCTCCCCACCGGATTCATCGGGGCGCCGGCTACGTCGACCAGCATCAACATCCCGCTCGTCGCGCCGAACGCCTACTACATCGAGCGCATCAACCAGCTCGATCTGAAAGTGCAGAAGACGTTCAAGGTGAACCACGTGACGATCTCGCCGCAGTTCGAGATGTTCAACGTGAACAACTCGGATGCGATCATCAGCACGATCAGCAGCAACATCCTCGCGTCGACCTATCGCTTCGCCAACTCCGTCATGCAACCGCGCATGATGGGCGTCGGCGCGCAGGTGAAGTGGTAAGACTCGACCTCTAACCGTCGGAGCCAACCGCAGACTGAACGGGGCAGGGACCACATGGTCCCCGCCCCGTTTTTGTGTCACGCTGCCGGCTTAGAGAACGGTTGCAACAGGCGACCCGCCTGGCGCAGTGGCAGATCGAGCCGCGCAAGCAGGACAACCGGTAGGTCGAGATTTGCGGAGGCCGAAGGCCGTTCGCGTGAACGCGAGCGTCACGCTGAGGTGATTGGCGCGGGAATTAGTTCGACCACATCGTGATGCAACGCCGCGAGTCCGCGATCGAGCGTCGCTAGCCGGCCTTCGTGTTTGCGCGCAAGCGCAACAAGGTAGGCGTCGGTGACCTGCCCATATCCGAGCACGCCTCTCCAGTCGACATCCGCGTAGGCGAGATCATCGGGCCAGAAATGATGGCGTGCATCAGCAGCAAGCTGACGGAGTTCTCGTTGCGCGGCCGCCGCGCCGGAGTGGCCTTCGATGCGCACGATCCAGCGCGTCAGCGCGCCTTCGACGATCGGGCACGTGGCGAATCCGTCGCGCAAGGCGATGAACCAATCGCGCACGGCCGTGTGATGCACGTGATCGGCATCGAACAAGGCGATCAGGACGTTGGCATCCAGTAACCGTGTGCTCACGAGACCTTGCCGGCGTTAAATGTCGTCGTCCTGGAAGGCTTTGACATCGTCGGTCGTGACTGGCCGCCCAGAGCGAAAGACGCCAAGGCCAGTCTGTGGATCGATGTGGTAGACGGGCGCGACTTCGGAGGCGCGGTTGGCCGATGCCAGCCCGCGCTTGGCAAGCGTCAGCAGCAGCTTGCTCAAACTCGTGCGCTGCGCGCGCGCCAGACTGGTGTACAGCGCATGTTCGCGTTCGGGGATATCAAGAGTGGTGCGCATCAGGATTCTCCAGAAAGCGTCACGATATAAAAAGATCATGAAGCAAATGCATCATGACGTCAATTGATGACTTTCCTAATGTTTTCTCTGGTTCGGCCGTCCTGTTCACCGCGACGGCTGCGCATGTCGGTCACGGGCGTGAGGCCGGTGCGACGGCAGCGTGTGCGGGAGGTAATGCTCGGCGTCAGCGTGGCTCTGTGCGCGCTGACATGGCGATCTGCAAGTTTCGCTGCGCATCGGCAAACGAGGGATCGATTGCGAGCGCGCGGCGGAACTGATCGATCGCGTCGTCGAGTTTTCCTTGTGAGCCGAGTGCAATCCCGAGATTGTTGTGTGCTTCAACCGACTGCGGGTTGAGTTGCAGCGTGACGCGGAACTCCGCGGCGGCCTCTTCGTGGCGTCCGTGTTCGAGTAGCAACACGCCGAGGCTGTAGTGGGCGACCGGATCGCTTGGCGCCAGTTGAATCGCGCGTTGCAATTCCGTGGTGGCTTCAGCCGTGCGGCCAGCTTCGGCGAGCGCGTCGCCAAGGTTGCGGTGCGCCATTGACGATTGCGGATCGGCGGCGACGGCTTGCTGAAACGACGCGATAGCGTCCTGCTGTTTCCCTTGCGCCGCAAGCGCAATCCCGAGATTGTTCCGCACGCCTGCTGAATCCGGAATCGACTGCAGCGCGATGTTGAAGTGCTCGGTGGCTTCCTCTACCCGGTTCTGCGCGAGCAGCGCGTTCGCCAAGTTGTAGTGCGCGTCGGGATAATCCCCCTTGAACGACAACGCGCGCCGATACGACGCGATGGCGCGATCGACCGCGCCGGTTGCCCGTTCGGTGACGCCCATATTGTTGTAGGCGGGCGCGTAGTCTGGCTGGATGTCGATGGCGCGCTGGAAGTGTTCGAGCGCCTCTCCCGAACGTCCGAGATCCTGTAGCGCCGTGCCTAGAT
>JAISPN010000272.1 GCA_031274845.1 Acidobacteriaceae bacterium | reverse complement strand
GCCGTGCTCCTCGTACCACTTGGTGAGCGTCGCCGTCATGTGCATCTTCTCGATGATGTTGCGCCAGCCGATGCCGGTGTTGTACGCGCAGAAGGAAATTTCTCCCTGCTGCGTCGCATACGGGATGATGCACATCTCGGTGCGGCGGAAGTCGTAGTTGAAGAGATCCTGGAACCACATGCCGGCGATGAAGAGGAAGTTCCAGCGATCGGCGCGGCGCTTGTCGATGTCGTTCTTGGTGCGCGCGCCGGTGACGCTGCCGTATTTTCCTTTTTCCGCCGACTTGGTGGCGCCGAACGTCTTGTCGAACTTCTTCAGCAGGTCGGACAGCTTGAAGTGCGTCGGCGACTTGAACGAGTCGTAGTTGCGGATGACCGCCAGCGCCATCCCGAGGTTCGAGAAGAAGCGGCCGCGCGCGGCATCGCTGACCGCCGCGACGTCCTTGGCCAGTTGTTCCGCCTTGAGGAACGCCGTGACCGGGACCGCTTCCTTGGTTTCCTTGTCGATCATCACCGCCATGCCGACGCCGCAGTTCGGGTGGCAGCCGCAATTGAGCTGGCCGAATTCCTTCTCGGCGCCGTGCGTGATGTCGGCCCAATCGGTGAAGGTGCCCATGAACGAGATCGGGAACCAGTCGCGGATCGGATCGCCGATGCCGGTCTGGTTCTTCACATCGTGCGCCAAGTGCGAGAGCGTGTAGCGCTGCGCGGCGCGGCGTTCGTCAGTGACGAGTTCGTCGCGGCCCGTGAAGCTCACCGGCTGGAACGACAGGAAGTTGATCTTCTTCGGGTTGTCGAGCGCGAACTCGATGATGCGTCCGACCTGCTCGTTGTTGACGCCGTTGACGATCGTCACGACCGGGACGATGTCGACGCCGGCGTTGTGCAGATTTTCAATCGCGCGCAGCTTGACGTCGAACAGGTTGCCGACGCGGCGGTGCGAGTTGGCGGCGTTGCCGATGCCGTCAAACTGCAGGTACGCGTAGCGGAGACCCGCGTCCGCCGCCTGTTTGGCAAACTCGGGGTTCTTCGCGAACTCGATGCCGTTGGTCGCCGCCTGCACGCTGTTGTAGCCGACCTTGCGCGCGTAGCGCACCGCGTCGAGGAAGTACGGCGAGATCGTCGGCTCGCCGCCCGAGAACTGCACCGACATCTGCCGGCGCGGCTTGATGCTGATGGCGTTGTCGAGCACCGTTTTGATGTCGTCCCATGTCAGCTCGTGGACGAACCCGACCTGATTCGCGTCCATGAAGCAGGGGTCGCACATCATGTTGCAGCGGTTCGTGAGGTCGACCGTGAGCACCGCGCCGCGTCCGTGCTGAATCGTGCTGCTGCCGTGGTTGTGCAGCTTGTTGTCGTTGTGCGCGCGGATGTCGCGGCCCGGGAACACCTGTTCGAGGTGCTTGAAAAACTCCGTGTCGATGGCCATGACGTCCTCGAAGTGGCCGTGCAGCGGGCAGTCCTTCACCATCAGGATCTTGCCGTCGCGTTCGAGGATGGTCGCCTTGATCTCGCCGATCTTCTCGTTGAGCAGGACGCTGACGTCTTTCTTACCGTCGAGAATGTCCTGACGCGCTTCACGCGTGCAGACAGGGCAGAGCGAATCGGTTTCGCGCGGCCACCCCAGTGGCGGCTTCGTTTTTTCCCACGACTTGAGGAGCGGCTTCTCGGACCACTTCGGCGTGAACGAAGGATTGCGGCTGATCTTGTTGAGATTGCTGAAGATCACCCATGCGCCACTAGCGGCGAGGGACAGCCCTTTCTCGAAGTACTTGATGGGCGCGTGCATGCGTGTTGTCTCCTGTCAGACAGTCGGTGGTGGCCCGCGAGCGGGTTGATTACGCTAAATACTAGTCGAATAACGAGTTGACGTCATTCGTTTGCAGCGAGTGGGCCATAGAACGGGGTGAGTGGGCAGATGTGGCCGTGGATGGCCGGGTGTGTGGGCGTCGTAATGAAACTCTTAGGGGTGCTAAGATTCGTCCCTTGAGGCTGGCGCCCGGCGGGTCCATGGGCGCGAAGGAGAAGAATCGCATGAAGGTTCAGTCGTGGTTTGTTCGGATGGCCGTGGCCGTCACGCTGGCGCTCGCGCCAATCGTTGCGGCCGCGCAGACAGCGGTGTCGGCGGCGGATGCCGCATCATTCATCGGCTCATGGACGCTGAGCTTTGATAGCCCGCAAGGGCCGTTCGAGCAGACGATCGATCTGAAGAACAACGCCGGCAAGGTCGCGGCCACGATGACGAGTCCGTTCTCGGCGGAGCCGCAGGCGCTGACCGATATCAGCAAGGCGGGCGCGAACCTCGTGCTGCGGTTTGCGGGCGATTTTCAGGGGCAGTCGTTCACGGCCGCCATCACGCTGACGCCTGACGGGGACGGCAAGGTCAAGGCGAACCTCGACATCATGGACGGCATGTTCGTGATCGATGGCACCGGCGTGAAGAAGTAGATCGCAAGGGAAGCCCGGATGACGACCGCCACCATGTCCATTCACGATGTGATCATCGTCGGCGCTGGTCCGTCCGGGCTTGCCGCCGCCATCGCGGCGAAGCAGCACCACCTCGACTCTCAGATCATCGAGCAAGGCACGCTTGTCGATTCGATCTATCGCTTTCCCCCGCAGATGGTGTTCTTCACGACGCCTGAGTTGATGGAGATCGGTGGCCTCCCGTTCGTCTCCCCGTACGACAAGCCGACGCGCCTTGAAGCGCTGCGCTACTACCGCAAGGTCGTCGACACGTACAAACTGGACGTCACGCTCGAAGAGCGCGTCTTGTCGGTGACGCGCGACGACAACGTCTCTGGCGCGGACGCTGATCCGGTGTTTGCCGTCGAGACACGCGCGGCGGGACCGTCCGGTATCCGCCGCGT
>JAISPN010000259.1 GCA_031274845.1 Acidobacteriaceae bacterium | reverse complement strand
TACGAAGAAAGTCTCTACGCGAGATCGGCGACATAGCAGCGACTCCTCTGTGAACGACAGATCAACGATGTGTCGCTTACCGTATCGCCCGATCGCAACGGCACCGCGAACACGGTTTCTCAACGCTGTAACCATTCACTGAAGATCTGCCGAGAAATTTCCGCGCGGTACGTCACGGCGCTATCACACGCGCCTCTTACTGTTCTCCGCGTACATGCACGCGGCGCGCACGCCTTCTGCCTCGCGCGCCTTCTGTCGACGCAACGTGAGAGATGAGAGGTTGTGATGAACCACAGAGTGGCTGTTTGTCTGACGTTGGGTGTGCTTTGGTCCACGAATCTATTTGCGCAAGTCGATCGCGCCACCGTCACGGGTTTGGTGCGCGATACGACCGGAGCCGCGGTCAGCGGCAGCACGATCCTGGTGACCTATCCCTCGACCGGTCAGACGCGCGAGGCGCTGTCCAACGATCGCGGCGACTACTTCATCGCGGGTTTGCCGATCGGCATCGTTGGGATCGACGTCGTGCTGAACGGCTTCCGTCCCGTACACGTCGATACCGATCTGAAGGTCGGCGAAACGCGCACGCTGGACGTCACGCTTGAAGTGGCGGGCGTCGAAGCGACGGTGGAGGTCGTCTCGCCGGCGGTGCTCGTGCGGAACTCCGCCGCGATTGGCGCCGTCATCGAGAACAGAGAAATCGGCCAGCTCCCCATCAACGGCCGCAACTGGGGCACGCTCATGACGCTGGTGCCGGGCGCGGTCGATACCGGCGCCGGCAACGGATCGAGCGTGCGGTTTGTCGGACACGGCGGCGACGACAACAACTTCCGCATCGATGGCGTCGACGCCACCTCCGTGCGCAATCAAAGTCAAAGCAAGAGCCGGCTGCTGCTGTCGACCGACGCCATCTCCGAATTCCGCGTCACCTCGTCGCTCTACAGTGCTGAATCGGGCGGCTCCTCGGGCGGGCAGATTGAAATCGCCACCAAGAGCGGCAGCAACACCTTGCACGGATCAGGATTCGAGTACTTCCGCAACAGCCGGCTCGATGCGCGCAGCCCCTTCGACGGCGCGACGGTGCCGGACTTCAACCTGAATCAATTCGGCGGCACGCTCGGCGGCGCGCTCCTGCACGACCGGACGTTCTTCTTCTTCTCGTACGAAGGGCTCCAACAGCGCCAGGGACGGACGCAGATTGGCTTTGTGCCGTCGCCCGCGTTCCGCGCGAGTGTCGCGCCAGCATTGCAGCCGATTCTCGATGCCTATCCTCAGGGACAAATACCCGTCAACGCCTCGGTGATGCAGTGGACCGGCGTCGCCTACGCGACGCAGAACGAACACGTCGGGCTCGTCCGCATCGACCACCGCTTCAGCGACACACTCAGCAGCTACGTGCGCGTCAGCAAGAACTCCACCAAGATCTTCTCGCCGAGCGGGACGCTGCCGTTCGGCACCTACAACCCCGACGCGCCAACCAGCGCGGTCGTCGATCTGCTGTACTTGCCCAGTTCACGCACGATCAACGAGCTGAAAATCGGCACGAACTACTCCGAGCCGCTGAACTCGACATCGACCGGCGGCACCGACATCGCGATCTCCGTCCCCTCGTTCTCACCCATTCCCGCCCAGACCTTTCGCGTCGCAATTGGCCGAACGCAGTCGGTCGTCGAGCAGTGGACCTCGTTCCGTGGCGCGCACACGCTCAAGGCCGGATTCGATCTGCGGCATGTGCAGATGCAAATCCACGACGGCGCCAACGCGCAAGCGGGCACGCTGACGTACGCGAGCCTGGCGGACTTCCAGGCAAATCAGATCAACACCGTCGAGTACTCCGCGGAGCTGCCGATGAAGGATCTGCGCAAGCTGCAGTACTTCGGCTACGTGCAGGACGAATGGCACATGAGCTCGTCGCTCTCGGCCAACCTCGGCTTGCGCTACGAGTACTACGGCGTGTTCACGGAGACGCAGAATCGGGCCATTCCGTTCGACATCAACATCTGCGGCGGCTACTGCCCGCCAGGCACGCCGTTCTCGTACCCGGACAGAAATAACTTCGCGCCGCGCGTCAGTCTCTCCTGGGCGCCAGACGCGCTGCAGGGACGCACGGTCATCAACGCCGGCGCCGGCATCTACTACGGCGACGCGCAACTTGGCGATCAGTACACGCCCGCCAACAACGATACCCAACGTTTCACGCTCTCGCAGGCGACGACGCCTGGGCTCGCATTCCCCATCGACTCGCTCTTGAGCACGAGCACCGCGCTTGCCACGGCGCCGCGCGCCATGCCGCTCGACAAGCAGAACGAACAGTCGCAGCAGTGGGGCGTGAGCGTCCAGCACGCCATCACCCAGCGCTTGAGCGTGATGGCGGGCTACACCGGCCAACTGAACAATCACGTCTTCAGCCGCACCTACGTCAACGTCATCGACCCGGTCACCGGTCAACGGCCGCTGCCGCAGTTCGACCAGATTGACGTCCGCAGCGCGGACGGACACTCGCGCTTCAACGGCATGACGCTGACCATGCGTCTCAATAACTGGCACGGCCTGTCAGACACGACCAACTACATGCTGTCTCACGCAACCGACGATGGGTCGTCGGGCGGCGGCGGCGCGGGCTACCCGCAGAACGTCGCGTGTACTTCGTGCGAGTGGGCCGACAGCTCCATTGATTCACGGCACGTCTTCACGTCGTATCTCACCTACGACATGCCGTTTGCGCGCGACAACACGTTCCTCGGCGGATGGCAGATCGCGGGCATCCTGACTGGCCACACGGGGATGCCAATCAACGTCACCGTGACGCGACGCGCCACCGATATGCCAGACGGCAACACGCTATCGGCACAGCGGCCCGATCTGGTCCCGGGTGTGCCGCTCTACCTCGATTACGCCACCACCGGCCTGTGGCTGAACCCCGCCGCGTTTGCGGTGCCGGCGCCAGGCACGTGGGGCAATCTGCCGCGCAACGCCGTGCGCGGTCCCGGCCTCTTCCAGGTCGATACCGCGCTCACGAAGCGTGTGGCGACGGCTGGCCGCACGCACATCGAGATTGGGTGGCAGATCTTCAACCTGCTCAATCGTCCGCAACTGGGCACGCCCAACACGAACATCAGCTCCGCAAGCTTCGGCCGCATCACGACGACCGCCAACAGCTCGCCGGTCGGCGCCGGCACACCGCGTCAGATGCAACTGATGACACGGGTGACGTTCTAACACCAATCTCACCGCCAGTAGCGCGAGACTCGCCGCACGGGTCTCGCGCGCTGACGACGCGCGCGCACCGGCGCTTTATGTGTTCCCTACGAGCGCCACACGATCTCTTACGGAACTTCTCCGGCTCTTCCGGGATTTCTCCGGGATTTCCCCGAAACGTCACACCCGATTTACCAGCGCGTTACTTCAGCCTCCGATACTCGAACTCGTCCGTTCTTTCTTTTTGCACTGTGAGGCTTGCTCAATGCTGCACCGATGGTTCCGTTCTCTGTCCGAGTTCCCTCTGCTCCGCATCGCCGCGTTCGTCTTGCTGGCGACGATATCCACGATCCCCGCATACGCCCAAACCGGCTCCGTGAGCGGCGCTGTGCTCGACCCGGATTCAAAGGCGGTCGTTGGCGCCATCGTGTTACTCCGGAACGAGGCCACCAACGCATCGCAAACCATCAGCACTGACAACGCGGGCCGGTTCACGGCGAAGGGGCTCGAACCCGGACGCTATGCGCTCGAAATCGTCGTGCCCGGCTTCGATCTCGTGCGCCGGAACAACATCGACGTCTCCAGCGCGGCGGCCAACGTCGACATCAAGCTGACGGTGGCCAACATCGCCGAGGACATCACGGTGATGGCGGCGCTGCCCGCCGCCGCCGCGGCGGCGCCGTCGCAGTCGTCGCTCACGGCGCGGTCGGCGCAGTCGCTCATCAGCAGCGAATACATTCGCAACTACACGTCGCCAATCTCCGACTACAGCCAGACGCTCCAGATGGCGCCGGGCACGTTCAGCACGAGTTCGAATGGTCCGGGGCTGGGCGACACCAAGACGTTCTTCCGCGGGTTCAAGGACGGCAACTACAGCATGACGTTCGACGGCATCCCGTTCAACGACACCAACGATCCGACGCACCACTCCTGGGTGTTCTTCCCCGCGCAGACGATCGGCTCGACGCTCTTCGATCGCAGCCCAGGGTCGGCGTCCTCGATCGGTCCGTCCACCTACGGCGGCTCGGTGGGACTCGTCTCGCCCGCGCTCCCGGTGCGCCAGCAGGTGACCGGCACGGTCTCCTACGGTTCGTTCAATACGCGCATGTATGACATGGCCTTTGACAGCGGCGCGATCGGCAACTCGCGCTTCATGATTGAAGGGCACGACATGCAGTCGGACGGCTACCAGACGTTCAACTATCAGCACCGCAAGGCGTTCCAGGCCAAATACCAGTACGCGTTCAGCGACTCGACGGTCGTGAGCGCGTTCACGTCGGTCGTGCAACTCGACAGCAACACGCCAAATCAGAGCGGCTCGACCCGCGCGCAAATCCAGCAGTTCGGCAACAACTTCCTGATGACCGACTCGCCGACCTCGCCGCTGTACTACAAGTACAACTTCTACAGCGTGCCCACCGACTTCGAGTATGTCGGCCTGAAGTCAAACCTCGGACACGGCTGGTCGATCGACAACAAGCTCTACACGATGCGGTACTACAACGATCAGCACTTCAACAGCACGACGGCCATCTCGGCGACGAGCGCGACCGACAAGCTGAATAGCTACCGCAAATACGGCGACCTGATTCCGCTGACGCAGGTCTCCAGCTTCGGCGTGTTCCGTACCGGCCTGTGGATGGAATACGCCACGAGCGACCGGCACCAGACGCCGGCCGATCCGCGCACGTGGGACTTGGCCGCGCTGCCCAACTTCCACGAGACGTTCAACACCACGACGCTGCAGCCGTACGGTGAGTACGAAGTGCAAGTCACGCCACGCTTCCGCGTCACGCCGGGCGTGAAGCTCGCCTACTACAAGCAGGACTTCACGCAGTTTGCCGACAACGGGAAAGTCGTGGGCAATTTGAACGGCGCGCCGTACGTGCAGCATGCCGTCTCCTACAACACCTGGCTTCCCTCACTTGACGCGCACTATCTGATTCAGTCCGCGTGGTCGGTCTACGGACAGTGGGGCAAGGGGCAGCAGATTCCGCCCACCAGCATCTTCGACGTGACGGGCGCGCAAGTCGCGGTCCTGCCGAAGCCGACGACGACGAACACGATGCAAGTGGGAAGCGTGTGGAAGTCGAACCGCGCGACGCTCGATGTCGACTACTACCACATCCACTTCGACAACGACTACTCGTCGGACACCGACCCGGCGACCGGGTTCACCAGCTACTACGCCGCGGGCAGCGCGCTGACCCAGGGCGTCGAAGCCGAAAGCACGATCCTCGTGGGCGGCGGTCTGGCGCTCTATCTCAACGCCACGACCGGCTCCGCGAAGTACGCGACCGGCGAATGGGTGCAGAACGCGCCGAAAGACACGGAGACGCTCGGCCTGACTTACAACAAGTCGCGCTGGAATCTCGGGTTCTTCAACAAGCGCGTCGGCACCATGTATAACGACAATGGGGCGGTCCACCAGGCGTTTACCATCGACCCGTTCAACATCACGAATCTCTTCGTCAACTACACGATCGGTGGCGGCTCGCTTTTCTCTGACTCGCGTATTCGCCTCGCGGTGAACAACCTCACCGACAACCACGCGATCACCGGCATCAAGGGCGGCACCGCCGCGGCAACCTCGGCGTCACCCACGGCGGGCGACCTGCTGACGCTCATGTCCGGGCGCAGCATCTCTGTCGCGTTCAGCGTCGGGGTACACGGCCGCTAAGCTCCTCCTCACTGTTACGTTCGATACTCACGCCACGCATGGGACCGCCCCGTGCGTGGCGTTTTCGTTTCAAGGAGACTCCGCATGCGATCTGCCGCCCTCGTTCTGTTGCTCCTGTTCGCACCCGTGATGCTCGCGCAAAGCCCAACGCCCTACCGCATCCTGCACACCTACCCGCTCGGCGGTGACGGCAGTTGGGATTACCTCGTGCCCGATCCCCCCAACCATCGCCTGTTCATCGGACGGCAGAATCGCGTCATGGTCGTTGACGAGAATACCGGCGCGCTCCTCGGAGAAGTCGCCGGCATCAAGGGCGCGCACGGCGTCGCGGTTGCCGCCAACGCTGGCCATGGTTTCGCGACGGCAGGCAACGACGCCGCGATCGTGATGTTCGATCTGAAATCCTTTGCGACGCTCGGACGCATCCCCGCGGCCGAGGACGCCGACGCCATCATTTACGACGCGCCGTCGGGCCGCGTCTTCAGCTTCAACGGCGACGCGCACTCCTCGACCGTCGTCGATGCGGCGCGCGGCACGCTCGTCACGAACATTCCGCTCGGCGGCAAACCGGAATATGGCGTGTCCGCGGGAGACGGGCACGTCTACGTCAACCTGACGGACACACACGAGATCGTGGAGATCGACGCGCGCGCGGCAACCGTCACTCGCCGATGGCCGACAGACGCCTGCCGCAATCCTGTGGCGATGGCGATCGACGACGCGCACGGACGTCTCTTCAGCGGCTGCCGGAGCGGCGTACTGGCGGTCTCGGATCTGAAAGCTGGAAAGATTGTGGCAACCGCGCCGATTGGCGCGGGCGTCGATGGCGCGGGCTACGACGCCGCGAGCGGTGACATCTTCACGTCAAACGCCGACGGCACGCTGACCGTGATTCATCAGGACACGCCCGATCGTTACCACGTCGTGCAGACACTGACGACCCCGGTGGGCTCGCGCAATCTTGGCGTGGACGCCACGCGTCACCGCCTGTTTGTCGCCGCCGCGCAGTTCGGCGCCGCGCCAGCCGGTGGCGGCCGCGCGCCGATGGTGCCCGGATCGTTCGTGCTTCTGGAGATCGGACGCTAACAGCG
>JAISPN010000252.1 GCA_031274845.1 Acidobacteriaceae bacterium | reverse complement strand
CACGAAGAAGCCAGCCCCTTGTTTCGTGAAGCCGCCCGTGCCGCTCATCACGCCGTCGAACTGCGTGGTGTTCGCGGTCCCTTCCGTCAACGTCCGCGCGCCAAGATCGACGCGGCTGCCTGCAACGCCCGACAGATCCTGAATCGTCCGGTCGCCGTTCGCCGCCGCGATGCTGAACGTCGTGTTCGCGGCCGCGAGCGTGACGCCCGCGCTGGCCGCGATGTCACCCGCGCCAGAAAGCGCGACCGTGCCACCAAGAATGCCGGTGTAACCGGCGTAGCTGTTCGGTGCCGAGAGCGTCAGCGTGCCGGTGCCCGCTTTCGTCAGCGTGCGGCCATCCCAGCCAAGCGACGGATTCGCCGCCACGTTCACGAGCGGCACATCGACATCGAATGCGCTGCTGCTGTTCAGCGTGAATGTGCCGTGTGACGCCGGAATCGGTGCATACCAGCTCAGACCGAGACCGAGGTCGTAGTTGAGACCACTCCCGTCTTTGCCCGCCACGAGCCGCAAGTAATCAGGGAGCGCCTCGGCGATGCTCACCGAGCCGAAATCGCCCGTGATGCCGTTGGTCGTGTGGATCACCGTATACATCGCCGGTGAAAGCTGACTCGCCTTCCCCACCGACGATGGATTAAAGCCAGTGACGATAAGCGCGGAGTTCGCGCCGAGCGTCGCGTCGCGCGCGGTGATCTTCGGTCCGCCGATCGTGCTCGGCAGATCGACCGCCAGCGTGCCGGTATCCGCCACGCTGAACGTGGTCTTGACGTCGAGCGTCGCCGGTGCCGTCATCGACAGCCGCGTGCCGTTGCCCACGGCGAAACCGCCGCCAACCGTCTGGAACAGACCGTTCTGCGCGAGCGTCAGTTGACCGCCAGTGATGGCGACTGCGTCAATCGTGGAGCCGAGACCGGTCAGCACCAACGTGCCGAGGTCCGCCTTCTCCAACCCGACGCCCGGCGTGCCAATGAGCCGAGACGCGATCGTCGCCGTCATCCCCGCGCCGAGCGAGGTGCCGTCACCGACGCGGATAATCGACTGTCCCGGTGTGTCGACGGAATCGACAAGCGTCAGATCGTCACCCGTGACGACGTAGCCGTTCGAAGCAAACTGCATCCCCGAGGCAACGACGTTGCCGAGCGAGTTATCAACACGTACCGTGCCCGGCGCCGCCTCGAAGATCGCGAAGCCCGCATCCGCCCACGCGCCCGTCGGGAGCGCCGTGTTGTCGGTCCAGTTGGTGTTCCCCGTGCTGTTCTGCCAGACACCGTTGCCGCCGTTGACGACGCCGTCGCCGTGCGGACCAAGGTCGCCGTCCCAAACGGTGTAGACGTCAGGCGCCAGACCAACGACGAGATTCACTTCGCCGTCGACCGACGTCTGCACCGAGAAGCCGGAAATCGGCGTCGAGCCGAGGCGCAGCGGGCTCGTGCGGTTGAGGTTCGCAAAGGGCGTCGTGGTCGTGTCGTAGCTGATGACGCGGTAGACGCCCGGATCGATCGTTCGTCCCGGCGTCTCCGTCACGTCGATCGCGCCGCCGAGCGTCACCATCCCGTGGACGACCGTCAGGTCGTTGAACGTTCCACCCACGACATCGGCTTCGCCGAAGTTGTAGGCGAGGATCGAATCAGGATGCAGCGTGAGCGCGCCGTCAATCGTCAGCGTGCTCGTGTCGGCCGTGCCGCCCGCGTGCGGCGACAACGTCGCGCCATTTGCGATGTCGACGCTGCCGCCAATCGTGCCACTGCCGCCAACCGTCGCGCCCGCCTGCACGGTCATCGTGCTCGCCGCGCTCCCCCAGAGACCATCGGCACGAAACGCCCCCGCCTGCACATCGGTCGCGCCAGCGAACAGGCTGCTGTCGCTTGCTTCTGTCAGCGTCCCCGCGCCGATCTTGGCGAATGCACCCGCCCCGGTGATCTGCGCGGTCAGCGTGGGGTTGAAACTGTTCGTATCGACCGTGCCGCCGCCTGAGGCCAGCAGGATCGGACTCGCAACAGCGAGTGTCGTCGCGGCGCCGTAGCGCAAGGTGCCGGCATCGAGCGTCAGGTTGGTCAGGTTCGACGGGCCGGTCATGGTCCATGTCGAGCCGTTGCCGAGCGCCACGTTCGACACGCTGCCCGGATCCGTGATGGCGAAGCCCGTCACCTGCGAATGATCCGCCACGATATTGGCGACCGCGGTATTGAGCCCCGCAGTTTGCGCGTAGAGCCAGGCGCCGGTGGGGCTGTCTACGGTCGAATTGGTCAAGGTCAAGTTCAATGTCGACGGCCGAAGGGTGGCGTTGACGCCCGTCACGACAACCCCGTAGTACTGCTCGGACCTCAATACGCTATTCGTGATGTTGACCGTGCCTGGAGCAGAAGGGTCCGTGCCGAGTGCTCTGTAGTTCGTGTAGAGGAGCGCTGCGGCGTAGAGCCCTTGCGTGGTGACGGTACTGTTGTCCAGATCGATCTGAGCGCGGGCCCAGTCAAGCAAGCCATGCGCGGCCTGGCCCGTCGTCAAAACCGTGACATTGTCCCCGCTAATCCAGGCGGAAGTCCCGCTGCTGCTGGCAACGCCCTGAATGCCGTACGAGAGGGTCCCCTCGGTGGTAATGCCGACATTGGTCAGAATGACGCGCCCGTCACCTTGGGCCTGCACGCCAGGGGCCTGGTAGCCGTCTGTCAGGATCGAAACATCGGTCAGATACGACAGCGTGCTGCTGTTGCCGAACAGGCCCGTCGCATTGGTGCCGTGCGTCGTGAGGCTTCCTCCGTTCATGATCAGCGTGGAAGGAGTCGTCGTCACGATCGTCGGGGTTGGGGTAAGAGCCGTGAGGCTCGTCGCTTGCGCGGCGCCGTATGCCTGGGTCCCATACGTGGTGATGTTGACGTTGTTCAGCGTCATCACGCCCGTGCCATTCGCTGTCACGTTCCGCCCCAAATATTCAGCGCCGTCCGAATAGTCGCCGTGCGTAATGATGGTGGTCCCGGTCGCGGTGAGCGTCGCCCCGAAGCCTACGGACAACACGCCAAAAGAGCGATTGCTATTGGTTTCGATCGTCCCTCCGGTCAGGTTGACGATTCCCTCCGTATTGGCGGACGCGCCCGCGGGGCCAAGGAAGGCGGGGTTGGTCGGCGTGCCGGTGGTGGTGATGTCGACGTTGGTCGCGTTGATCGTCGCGCCTGAATACACCGCCTCCAGACCCCGGGCTGCGGTGGCCGACGCTGGAGTCGCGTCGATGGTGATCGAGCCGCCATCCATCGTCAGCGTGGCGCCGCTCGTCGCCCGACCTCCGATTCCCGATGTCGTCGCGATTGCTTCATCCGTCAATGTCAGCGTGTTGCCAGCGCCGCTGACTGCCTGATTCCCGATGGTCTGTGCCTGTACCGGCCGGGCGCCGGCCACGAGCGCCGCCACCACCATCACTGTCAGGCTTGCACGCGCCATCCACCGCGCGCGCGACCGCATCACGGATGCGACGCCGGACGGCAACAAGAAATCCTGACGAGAGAGATTACGAACATATACGGAAGCCATCGCCACCCCTCCGATTATCATAAAACATTTAAACATATTTATATTAATTATAAAGACAGCTCCGCCAAAAACTAACTTCAACCCACACGGCTCGACTAGATCCCCTAAATTAATTGTATGGAATGGAGCGGCGGCTTGCTCACCAGAGGGTCATCTGGGGGAGTGAAATCACCCTACTCCCCAGCCCCATCTTCCACACGTGGGCGAGGGCTCATTCTTCGCCCTCTCGTCCGCGTACAGGATGAGGCGCTGCGAACAGGTCTTGCCCCTCTCCCGTTTACGGGAGAGGGGTTGGGGGAGAGGTGGTCGACTTACCAGTTCAGCCGGAGACCGCCGCTGCCGGTGATGGCGTGGCGGCTGCCGGAGACGGCGGTCTGGTAGCTGATCGTGCCGTAGAGCGTGAAGAGGCCGGAGAGGCGGACGTCGCCGCCGCCGCCCAGGTCTAGCCAGCTATTGCCGAGCGTGGCCCGGATCGAGGTGGCGTCGATGTTGAGCGCGCTCGCGCCCGCGAAGTCTTTCCAGAGGCTGGCGCGGCCCCACGCCGTGGCACGCGGTTGCGGCGCGGATGCGCTCTGCGCACCAAAGGTCCGCGAGAGGCGCGCGCCGAGGCGGCCGGTCCACTCGGTCGCGTTGTCGAGGGTGATCGTCGAGAGCGCGTCGGTAATCGGGTTGAACGACGCGCGCTGGTAGACGAGTTGCGCCTGCGGCTCGAACAGCGTCCGGCCATTCAGCGCGAGCGGGTAGCCGCCTTCGAGCGACGCCGTGAGGTTCGTCCCCTTCGTCACCGTCCGCATCCGCGGCGAGGTGAGCGTCGCGTTGATCCAGCCGTATTGCGCCAGACCATCGACATACCAGCCGCTCTCACCAAAGTGCGTCCAGGTCGCGCCGAACGTCTTGATGTCGAGCGTCACGCCGCCGGCGGGATTTCCCGCATCGGACGTGACCGTTGACGAGACCTGACCCGCGCTGCCCAGGACGCCGACGTGGTCGCGCGAGCCGTTGTCGTGCTCGCGGCGGTAGAGGTCGATGCCCCCCTGCACGGCGTAGAGGTGGTAGTCGAACGCGGGACCATTCGCTTGCAAGCCGCCACCGTCCCACGCGCCGCGCAGACCGAGGATGCGGCCCCACGCGCCGTTCCCCCACACCTGGTCCTTCAGATCCGTGCGCCCCTGCAACCGCATCTCGTCGCCAACGCGTTCGTGCAGCGTCCCGACGAGCGCGAGGCTATACAACTGCGTCAGCGGCGTAACCGCCGCATCGTCGGACAGCTCTTCGCGGTACGTCGAGCGGAGATACCAGTTGTCCGACGGCGTCGTGAGACCGCCGCGGCTGAAGGTGTAGTCGTAGAGCGGCGTCGAGAGCGGACCGGACGCCTTGAAGCTGTCCGGTGTCGTGGTCGCGCCGTTCCTCGCGTCGACAATCAGGATGCCGTCGCCCTTCGTGAGACCGCCAGCGCCACTCGTCGTGAACTGCACGACGGTCGTGCCGCTCGCCGAGCCGCCGTTGATGATCAACCGATCCGTCGGCGACGCATCGTCGCCAAGCACGGTCGTGATCGTCATGACGCCGGCGAGGCCGACGTAGCTGCCGACCGTCAGCGTGTTGCCGACGCGCCCCGGCACGCTGATGTTCACGAGCGCAGCGTTGGTCAGCGTCCCGTCGATGCGGAAGTTCGCGAGGCCGTCGCCACCGGCAAGCGGCGCCGACGCGCC
>JAISPN010000132.1 GCA_031274845.1 Acidobacteriaceae bacterium | reverse complement strand
TCGGCGCGGAGATCGCAATCGAAGAAGATGTCGCTGCCCATGCGGAACACGCGGGACGTAGGACGTAAGCATTCATGCAGCGCGTCGCGTCCCGGCAGGCGGATGGCCGGCCGGCCGTCGCCGATGATGAGCGGCGCGACCGCGACCTGCAAGCGATCGAGCAGGTTCGCTTCGAGAAACCACGACACGGTGACGCCGCCCCCTTCGACGAAAATCCGCGAGCAGCCGCGCGCCCTCAAGCGTTCCACGACCGCGGTGATGTCGATGCCGCCTGGCGTGTCGTCCGCGGCGACGAGTGTTGCCAGACCGAAGCGTTCTTCGCCCGGCTCGACAAGCGATCGCGCGCACACATACAGCGTTTCCACCGCCGCGTCTTTGAACACTTTGAACTGGTCGTGCAGCCGCCGTGCCGGGTCGAGGACGACGCGCACCGGGCTCGGTCCGTGTACGTGCCTCGTCGTCAGTTGCGGGTCGTCGGCGGCAATCGTTCCGGCGCCGACGACGATCGCGTCAGAGAGCGCGCGCATGCGGTGCAGGTGCAGGATGTTTTCGTGGCCAGTGACAAACTGCGAGTCGCCGTTCGTGGTGGCGATGAATCCGTCGAGGCTCTGTCCGAGATGGCCGATGGTCAGCGGATGCGCATCGGTGGCGCTGCAGATGGGCAAGTAGAGATCGAGGACAGGAAATCGTGGGTCGTCGCGCGGCACGCGCGGTATCCAGCCGATGGACGGTTCCCACGCGACGACCGCCTCCCTATCGTCCCAGTCGACGGGGCGAAGCGTATCGAGGGTGATGGCGAATGCGGCGCGGGCGCGGGTGGTGGCGAGCGTGCGACTTGAATGCGCGCACGCGACGCTGATGTGCCAAGCGGCCTCGTCGTGCTGACCCATAGTCGACGTCGATTATAGACTTGAGATCTTCGATGAGCAGCTCTGGCGTAGCCGCCTACTACGATCGCCTCACGCGCTGGAACGGTCTCGCGCGTCTTGTCGGCTACGGCGGTGGCAGCGACGCGTTGACCGTACACCGCGCGCTTGCCGATCCGCGAGCGGACGGACGCCCGACGAGGTCACGTCTGCACGATGTTGTGAGCGAGATGCTTGCCGAAACGCTCGACGGCGCGGCCCCTCCCGTTGTGCTCGATGCCGGGTGCGGGCTTGGCGGCACGATGCTCGCGCTGTCGCGGCGATGGGGTGGACGCTATGTCGGCGTGACGCTCAGTCCACGGCAAGCCGCCATCGCGCGAGATGTGATGGCGCGCGAAGGATTGTCGGCATCGATCGACGTGCGGCTTAAAAGCTACGACGATCCGCCAGCGGGACCATTCGACGTGGTGCTCGCGATTGAATCGCTCGTGCACAGCGTCGCGCCGGAGACGAGTCTTGGCGCGCTCGCGCGCGTGCTCGCCGATGGTGGCACGCTGGTGATTGTCGACGACATGCCCGAAGCGGACGCGGAAGGATCTGCGGAAGGCTCCGCGGATCTTGCGGCCTTTAAGCGCGGCTGGCAGTGCGGCGCGCTCTGGACACGCGAGGCGTATCTCGCCGCGTTTCGGCGGCACGGCCTGCGTCTTGTCGCGGAACGTGATCTCACCGCCGAGTGCCGGCCGCGATCGCGATCGCGCATCGCGTGGCTGATGGGGCTCAATCGTCTCGTACGCCTGTGGCCGCGACAGAGGTTGCAACTGGTCATGGATTCACACCACGGAGGGTTGGCGCTCGAACGTCTGCTCGGCCGCCGGCTGATACGCTATCGCTTGCTGATGGCGCGCAAGGAGCGCGCGACGATATGACATCACTCGATCAGATGCTCAGCGCTTACGGCGAACTCGCCGTCAAGGTCGGCGTCAACCTGCAACCGGGACAGCGGCTGTTCATTCTTGGACCGCTCGGCAATGGCGGCGTGTCGCTCGACGCCGCGCCGCTCGTGCGCGCGGTCGCCGAGCGCGCGTACCGCGCCGGCGCGTCGTACGTGGAAGCGATCTGGGGCGACGAGGCGCTGCAACTGATTCGCTTCCGCCATGCGCCGCGCGAGTCGTTCGATCGGTTCTCGCAGTGGCTGCCGGACGCGCTCGTGCGGCACGCGGAAGAAGGGCACGCGTGTTTGTCGATCTACGCAAACGATCCCGATCTCCTCAAGTCGGAGCCGCCGGAGGTTGTCGGCGCGGTACAGCAGGCGGTTTCGCGTCAGGTGCGGCCGTTTCGTGAACTGCTCTCGCGCAATCAGACGAACTGGTCGGTGATTGCGGCGCCGAGTCAGGCGTGGGGCGATGTCGTCTTTGCCGATCGTCCCGCGACGGATCGGATTCCGCTCCTCTGGGACGCGATCGTGCGGATGTGCCGTCTCGATCGTCCCGATCCGGTCGCGGCGTGGGAGGCGCACCTTGGCGCGCTGGCCGCGCGTCGCGATTTTTTGAACCAGCGCCGCTACAGCGCGCTCACCTATCGCGGTCCCGGCACCGACCTGACGCTGGGGCTTCCAATGGGACATCTGTGGATGGCTGGCCGAGCGATGAGCGTGGCCGGGCATCCGTTCGCGCCGAATCTGCCGACGGAGGAAGTGTTCACGATGCCGCACAAGGATCGTGTCGACGGCCTCGTCACCGCGACAAAGCCACTGAGCTACGGCGGGACGCTCATCGACGGATTCTCGCTGCGGTTCGAGCGTGGACGTGTCGTGCAGGTCCACGCGGCGAAGGGGCAGTCGATGCTGCAACAACTGGTCGACACCGACGAAGGGGCCGCGCGTCTGGGTGAAGTGGCGCTCGTGCCGCACAGTTCGCCGATCTCGCAGTCGGGCGTGCTCTTCTACAACACGCTGTTCGACGAGAACGCCGCGAGTCACGTCGCGCTCGGCTCGGCGTACCGTTTCACGATGGAAGACGGAGAGGCGATGGATGCCGACGCCTTCGAGCGCGCTGGCGGCAATCGCAGCGCCACGCACGTCGACTTCATGATCGGCTCTGGCGCTCTCGACATCGACGGCGTGCGCGAGGACGGCACACCCGAACCGCTGATGCGTCAGGGAGAGTGGGCGAGCCCGGCGTCTTAGGCGTTACTCGCTCAAACATTTCGATCGCGATTTCCGCCGGCTGACTGTAGGTGCGTCAACACGTCGGGCGCTCGACTGGTGGGCCAAATTTGGACTACATTTAGCCATCCTCGAATCAAGGAATCCCCCAATGAGTCTGGCAACGCAGATCAAACCCATTTCTTACTTGAAGTCCAACGCGGCAGATATTGTGAAAAATTTTACGGCCAATCCTGAACCGCTCATCATCACCCAGAACGGTGAAGCCAAGATGGTGGTGATGGAGATTGGAGCATATGAGCGGCAGCAGGAAACGCTGGCCTTGCTCAAATTGCTGGCACTAAGCAGAAACGATTTTTCACGCGGGAATTTTCAGGATGCTGACGCATTCTTTGCCGAAATGACGCGCGAGGAATGAGAACGATCAACATCTCCCAATCCGCCAAGCGTGATTTTCTTGAGATCAAGTCGTATGTGGTCAGGAAGTTTGGGGCGGGGCATTGGAACACGATCGCTGGCGAATGGAAAACGCATCTCAAGAACATCGCCGATAACCCCGGCATCGGCTCACACATCGATGAGCTGGACGGTACCGGGTATGTCAACGTCAAGAAGTATCACTACAAGAACGTGATTGCCGTCTATTCCTTCAGCGACACGGAGCTGGAAGTACATCTGTTTATGCCAGCCATGAGGGACTTCAGAACACACTTGATGAATCGGATGCTTCAAGGGCTGTAGGCATGAGGATGCCTTGGCAGCGCCGCGCCCGGCGTCTTAGGGAATGAACGTGAAGCGGGCTTGTCCGGTGACGGCGTTGGCCCAGCCGATGAGCGAGCCGCTCCGTGGGCGGGCGGCGGCGCTGACGCGGACGTAGTAGTCGCGGTTGGGTTCGAGCTTCGATGTGCCGACGATCTGCAGCCGCGTCACGCTCGTCAGCCACTGCCGGACGGTCGCTTCGTCTTCGGTGACGATCGACTCCACGCGCCCATCGACGCTGCGCGAAAGATTGTGACGTCTGGTCAGGTTGTCGTACTGATCCGAGATGCTGACGACCGACGAGGCAATCGTCCGGTCGACCCACGTCGGCACAATCATCCGTAAATCGACTTCGTAGGTGAACGTCGTTCTGAGGCCGCTGGCGATCGCCTCGCGGACTTCGTCGGTGTACGCGTTGGCGAGCTCGAACGAGACGACGACGCGGTCGCCGCTCGTGATCGGCACGATGCGGAGCGGCTCGGCATGGAGCACGGGCGCGGCCACGGCGAGCAGCAGCACGCTCCAGCGGATTACGCGCCCAAGAGCCGAGCGTCGAGTCATCGCCGACATATGTACGCCTTTATCATCGCGAGTACAAGCCTTAATTGCGAAAGGTCATCGCCATGGTGGCGCGCCAGAATTTCAGTTTGCCCGAGGTGCCGACCAGACTCAGGCCCGGATCGACGGCGCTATTGACGTTCGTGAAGTACCGGATGTCCCAGGTGTAGCCGAAGTTCTTCGAGACAAACCCGGTGACGCCGCCGCCGATATCCATCGCGCCAAACGTGTTCGCAAGCTCGAAGATCTGGCTCTTGGTGTTGGTCGAGGCGCGCATGAGTCCGCCGCCGGCGACAAGATACGGCCGCAGCGTGTATTCGGTCAGGCGTCGCGGCATGGCGACGATGACATTCCCGGTAAATGTCGTCAGATGGCTGTTCAGGACGAGCGCGTTCGCGGTGTTGCCGTGCGGCTCGAAGAAGCCGAACGAGTAGCCGACGTCGCCTTCCGCGCCGAAGATGTTGCCGAGCCACGCGAGGTTGGCGCCCGCGACGGGATGCACCGACGGCACCGCCTGATCGAGATCGCCAACGAGATCGGTGGCGCCGCCAAACGTGACGCCCGCAAACGGCTTGAGCTGCCATTCCGCAAACGCCGGTGCTGGCGTGACGGCGAGAACGGCGAGCGTCAGCACCGCAACGCCGCACCACATGGATGTCCACCGCAGGACACGCACAGCCATCTACCGGACGAACATCTGAAGAAAGAGTTGCCCGAACGGCGAGGCGCTGATGTCGCCGTTTGGCAGATCGAACGATTTCACCAGCCCCGTGCTGTTGGCGACGAGGATGAGCGTCAGGCTGCGCGCGGGCAAGAGAACCATCATCGACGAGGAGCCGTTGTCGCTCGCGCCGAACTGCCACACCACCGGTTCGCCCTTGTAGGTCTGAACGAACCATCCCATGCCGTGCGGCGGCAGCTTCGGGCTGGTGACGGCGCTAGTGAGCGTGCTGTTGATGACGCTGTTGGTCGTGCCGTTCGTGACGGCAACGGGCGCGCGCCACGCCGCGGCGAGCGTGTCGCTCTGGAGCAACGTGCCATTCTGGAGCGCGATGTCGAACTGTTCGAGGTCGCGGACGGTGGCGATGACGCCGCTTGTTGGCGTCAGCGTCGTCGCCGAGTATTGGCTGACCGTCGGCCGCTTTGTCGCGCTGACCGCATAGGGGAGACTTAACCGTGCGAGCGTTTGCGCGTAGCGTGCGAGGTCGGAGGCGAGCACGCTCTCGGCGGGAGGCGCGGGTGGCGGCACGAGCGTGAGGACGTCCGGTCCGGGGACCGCGTCGACCATCGCCAGCCAGTCGAACAGATTGGCGAGCGTTTCGCGGAACGAGTGGTCGGTGCAGCGGCGGACCGCCTCGGTGAGCGGTTGCAGCCGATCGGGGCGGTAGGCATACACCGGGTTCGCGGCCGGACCGCTGACGTAGGTCAGCACTTGCCGCACGGTGAGATCGGGGTCGGCCGCCTCCGCGCTGAAGTCGCCAATACGCTCGTCGAGCGACAGGCGGCCTTCTTCCACGCAGCGCAAGACGAGCGTGGCGCTGAAGGCTTCGGTCAGTCCGTCGATGTGTACGGGCGTGTCGAGACGCATTGGCAGCGAGCGGTCGACATCCTGCATGCCGGAGGCGCCTTCCCAGAGCACGTCGCTTTTGCCGACCACGGCCGCCGCCAGACCGGGGATGCCGGTTTGCGTGCGCAGCGATTCGAGGTAGCTCTCAAAGCGCGAGAAGACGAGGTCTTCCGCGCTGGCAAAGCCGTGCAGGAGGAAGAGAGCAGCGACGGTGAGGGTGATAAAGGCGCGGCGCATGGCGAAACCGGACGAACGCTTAATGATAATCGGGTTTGCCGCGCGGCTGTGTCTGTTTCAAAAATGTTGCTCGCGTCAAAATTCAGCGGAGAACGCTGCGGTCATCTTAAATGCTCATGGTATAAGAACGAGCACACGCTGGTGTCCAATTTGACGTCTCCCGATCCGTTGATCGGTACCACTCTGTCGCAATACGAGATCCTCGCCAAGCTTGGCGGCGGTGGCATGGGCGTCGTGTACAAGGCGCGCGACCGGCGGCTCGGACGTTTCGTCGCGCTCAAGTTTCTGCCGTCGCAGTGGAGTCACGACGAGAACGCCAAGCAGCGCTTCATCCGCGAGGCGCAAGCGGCGTCGGCCACGCAGCACAAGCACATCTGCACCATTCACAACATCGAGGAGACGCCCGACGGCCAGCTCTTCATCGTGATGGCGTATTACGACGGCGAGACGCTGAAACAACGTCTCGCGCGCGGTCCGCTGAGCGTGGGCGAGGTCGTCGAGTACGGCGCGCAGATTGCCGAAGGGCTGGCCAAGGCGCACGCGCAGGGGGTGGTACACCGCGACATCAAGCCGGGCAACATCATGCTCAGCGACGATGAGGTGAAGCTGCTCGATTTCGGTCTCGCCACCTTCGCGGACGCCGTGCAGTTGACGGCGCCGGGGTCGACCATCGGCACCATCGCCTACATGTCGCCGGAGCAGGTGCGTGGCGAGGAGGCGGACGCGCGGAGCGATCTGTGGGCGCTTGGCATCGTCCTCTACGAGATGTTGACGGGGACGGTGCCGTTTCGCGGCGCGTATCCCGAAGCGGTGTTCCACGCGATCAAGAACGAAGCGATTCCGCCGCTGCTCGCACTTCGCGCCGATGTGCCGGACGCGGTCGCGCAGGTGGTGACGCGCGCGCTGCAGAAAGATCCAGCCGAGCGCTTTGCCTCGGCGCGCGATCTGGCGCGCGCGCTGCGCACGATTCAGGGACGGACGCTGCCGCTCGATCTGCAGACCGGAGAAGTCTCGACGGAGGATGTCCTCGCGCGGCGGCGGACGCGTCGCGCTGCCGTCGTGCGCGTGGCGGGCCTTCTTGGCGTGGTGGCGCTGGTGGCGCTCGGGGCCGTCAGGTATCTTTCACGGCCGCATCCGGTGGAACGAATCCGGGTGGCGGTGGCGCCGGTGGCGAACCACACCGGAGATGCCGATCTCGACGCGTACCGGATGGCGCTCACCGGGACGCTCGTCGACGAGCTCATCGGGTCGCCCAACATCGATGTCCTCTCGACCTCGCGGGTGAGTGAAATCGTCGCGCCGTTTGTGGCGCGTGGCGCGGACGTGTCGAGCGCGGAGGTGACGCGCGCGATTGTCGCGAACACAGGCGTGCCGTTTATCGTGGCGCCGTCGCTGGAGTATCGCGACCAGAGCGCGAACTGGCTGGTGCGCGTCGAGATCCGCAACGCGGCAACCGGCGTGGCCGTGCAGACGTACGAGACGGCGCCGATGGAATCGTCGCTGTCGCGTCAAACCGCCTACCGGTTGATTTTGACCGCGGCCGACACGATCCAGGAGCACTTCAGGACGCACGGACCCGGCCAGCCGTTCGTGTCGCGCGTGTCGAGCAGCCGTCTTTCGTCGATTGACGCGGCGCGCGCGTTTCAAGAGGGGATGAACGACTACGAGTGTCTTGAATATCAGGCGGCGGCGGGCGCGTTCCAGAAAGCGGCGGAACTCGATCCGCAGCACGCGCTCCTGCACGCGTGGCGCGCGCGGACGCTCGTCCTGATGAACGATGGACGCGAGGCGGTGGCCGAAGCGCGCCGCGCGAAAACACTCGTGACGGCCGAGGCGCCCATGACCGAGGCGGTGTTCGTGGATGCGGTGCTGGCCGAAACCACGGGCGATCTCGAGACGGCGGATACGGCGTACATCGCGCTGGCCACTCGTGCCGGGCACGCGTTGTGGGCGGACACCGAGCGCGCCGATTTTCTGAAGCGGCGGCAGGATCGGAATCCGCAGGCGGTCGCCGCGTATCAGGCGCTTCTCGGTCAGGATGCGCACTACCTCCGGCCGCATGTGGAGCTGTGCCAGTTGTACACGCGCCTCAACGACTTTTCCTCCGCGAACCGTGAAGGGCAACTGGCGCGGACGGCGGCCACCGCGGCGGGCAACGTGCCGATCGAGGCGCAGGCGTTGCTCTGCCTGGCGGAAGCAGATCGGGTGAGCGGTCAGCAGCTCGACGAGGCGCGGCGCAATGCGAGCCGCGCGCGGGAACTATTCGAAGGGCAAGAGGAACCGTACAACGTGGCGCGCGCTAGGTTCTACGAGGCCAACATTGAAGTCTCCGAAGGGCATTACGACACCGCCGAGCGGCTGTTTGCGGTCGCGGCCGACAGTTTGTTGAAGGCGGGGAATAAGACGCTCCATGCCACGGCGGTGATGAATCTTGGCGTGGTGAGCGTCTACAGCGGGCAGCCCACCAGAGCGCTGAGCTACTTCGAGCAGAGCGCCACGGCGTTTCGTGAGATTGGCGACGAACGGCGCGCCGCGGAGATGGACGTCAACCTGTCTGGTCTGAGGATTGAGTACGGTCTCGTCGACATCGAGAGCGCGGTGCGGACGCTGCGGAATGCCCGGAGTAACCTGGCGCGGATGGGGCATGTCGATTTCGAACTCGCCGCGCTTCAGGAAGAGGCGCTGGCCTACGCGTACCGTGGAGAACGGGAGCGTGCCCGTCAAATGCTTCGAACCGCGCTGGCAACCGCGCGCGACAAACAGATTGAGCCTGCGCATCAATCGTCGCAAGTGTCTCTGGCGCAACTCGACATCGAAGCGGGAGATTTTCAGCAGGCGGTTGACGGTCTCACCGGCATCGTCAAGGAGGGCGTTGCCGATGCTGAATCTCGCGCGGTGCTTGCCGACGCGCGTCGGGAATTGGGCGACATCAGTGGCGGTTCGGCCGTAATGGAGCAGGCGCTGCGCGACCTGAAGAGCGGCGGCGATCGCGACACGACGTCACTCGTCGAGCTGAGCGCGGGGCGTCTCGACGCCGAGCGGCTCCGTGCGGCTGGCGCGATTGGCCACTTCACGCGCGCGATCGAGGCATGGACCGATCCGTTGCCCAATGCGGAGGTGATTGCGGCGCGGTGCGAGCGCGCGCTGCTGCAAGGCGCTGGCGATCAACTGTCGCGCGCGCGGAGCGACATCGAGGGCGCCATCCATAGCGCCGAGCGTCTGGGGCGCTGGCATCTACTGGCGTCGTGCCGCGTGGACGAGGCGCAGCTCGCGCTGCGCGCCGGCGATCGTCAAGCGGCGCGCGCGGCGCTTTCGGCCATTGGTCCGGACACAACCGACAAAACACTTGGCGCGCCGCTTCGCGCGGCGGTGGACTATTGGCTGGGACAGGTCGAGCGCGGGGTGAATAATGCCGCGGCTGCGGCGCACTTCGAAACCGCTCGTCGCGCGATGGAGAGCGTGCAGGCGGCGCTGCCCGCGTCGGCGCGGGCAGCGTTTGGCGCGCGGCCGACGATCCGGCCGATCCTGCAGGCGGCGGCAACAGCTCACAACTGACGACGAGTAATAGTGCTCGTTTATTTCTGAACTAAGGAGAACGCGAATGCCAGGTGGGGTAAAGGTTGGAGGCGATGGAAGCGTGCAATGGGAAGTAGTGGCCGGAAACGTGCGGCCGAGCAAACTGGTCCACGGCCCGGTGGGTGATTACGGATGGAGACATCGTGGCGTCGATGAGACCGAGCCGGGTGATTTCACGATCACGCTCAAGATGCCGAAAAACGCGACTGCCTTCATCGAGACGCTGACGCGCGCGGCGGCGCAGGCGAAGGAACTCTCTGGAAGAGCCGGAGCACTCATCTCGTTCGTTCTACCGATCGAGCCGAATAATCACGATCAGATTCAGATCGACTGGAAGAGCGCGCCGCCATCGCCGCAAAAAATCGCCGCGGTGCGAAAAGCCAAGCTCGCCGCGACGGCAGCGAAGAAGGCCGCCGCATCAAGGAGATCGGTGAAGAAGACAGCCGTGAAGAAGGTTGTGAAGAAAGTCGTGAAGAAAGCCGCGACGCGCCGCCGCTAACGGCGTACGAACGAGGGGGCCGGCTAGCCGGATGTGAACAAACGTCCGAAGAGCCGGCTCCGCCATCCTCGCCGGCGTTCGCCAAGATCGTGGAGCGCCGCGACGAGGTCGCGCGCCGATTGATAGCGGTCCTCCGCCATCTTTGCCAGGAGACGCTGCACGATCTCGTCAAGCGCTTCCGGGTGCTGCGGCGAGAGCGCGGTGATGGCATCGGGCTGCTTGTCGAGGATGTTGGTCACGGTGTCGCTCGGTGAGCTGCCCGCGAACGGGAGCCGTCCGGTGGCCATCTCGTACATCACCACCCCCAGCGAGAAGAGATCCGAGCGCCCATCGAGCGGCGATTGCAGAATCCGCTCGGGCGCCATGTAGTTCACCGTCCCGATCGGCCGTCCCGGAATCGTCGATCCATCGGACCTGAGCGCGACAAGCTCCGGGTTGAACGACTTCGCCATGCCGAAGTCGAGCACCTTCACCTGACCGCTACTGCCGACGAAGATGTTGCCCGGCTTGATGTCGCGGTGCACGATGTCTTTCGCGTGCGCGCTTGCGAGCGCGTCCGCGACTTGCATCGCGATCTCGATCACCTCGTTCGTGTCGAGCGTCTTCTTCGCGATGTGGGACTTGAGGTTCACCCCGTCCAGCCGCTCCATCACCAGACACAGCCGTCCCTCCACCTCGCTGATTTCGTAGATCGTGCAGATGCCCGGATGATTGAGGTGCGCGAGGATCTGCGCCTCGCGCCGCAGCCGCCGTGTCGCGTCCGGACTGGCCGCCAACTCCTCGGCGAGAAACTTGAGCGCCACGGGACGGGCAAGCCGCTCGTCCACCGCCGCATAGACGATGCCCATGCCGCCGACGCCAAGGCGGCCCGTAATGCGGTAATGCGAGAAGGTCTCTCCGATCATGTGTCCGTCACGCGCGCCGCGTAGGCGGCTGAGCCCTGATTGTTATATCGCGAACCCGCGCGAATCCTCCGACGGGCCGTCAGATTTCCCCCGGAAGCGATTATGATGCTGAAGAGTTTCGCCGCCGTGTCAGCCTCTGACTCAAGCTCTGCCGTTCCGCCCCGGGGCGTCGATGCCGACGATTCGCCGCACCTTCTAAGCGACGAGCCGACGATGGAACTCGTCGTCCGGGCGCGCGACGGCGATCGCGTCGCCACGGAAGCGCTCCTCGAACGCTGCCTGCCCTCGGTGCGTCGATGGGCGCACGGCCGGTTGCCCGCCTTCGCCCGCGAACAGTACGACACGAACGATCTCGTGCAGGACGCGGCGCTCAATCTGCTGAAGCGCATCGATCTCTTCACGCCGCAGCATGTCGGCGCGATGCGGGGCTATCTGCAGATGTCGATCGTCAACCGCATCCGCGACGAGGTGCGTCGCGTGAACCGCCGGCCGCCGTCGGAGGAACTGCCGGAGGATCAGGTCTCGGATCGCACGTCGCCGCTCGAAGCGGCGATTGAGTCGGAAGCCTACGATCGCTATCGTTGCGCGCTGCACCAGCTCACGGTGAAAGATCGCGAGCTGGTGCTCGCCCGCGTCGAGGTGCAGTGGAGCACGAACGAGATCATGCGGCGCTTCGGGATGCCGACAGAGAGCGCGACGCGCACGGCCGTCAACCGCGCCCTCCACAAGCTCCTCGACCGCCTGCACGCGTGAGAGGCGATCGCCAGGGGCCGCGCCGGCCCAATCCTCGGAAAATCCCATAGGGGAACTATAGGGAATCAGGTACTCCGTTCCCTAACACGCGTGTGCTATAAAAACACAGCATTTTTGCGCGGTGTTGACACGTTCGCGGGGTGCGCAAACATGACGAAATTACGGGTTACAGGAGGCGCTCATGAGTGGTCGTATTGAAGGGCGGCGGGGACTGTCGGCGGGGATGCTCGCGGTCGGCGCTCTACTCTTCGGGTCTGGGTTCGCCGGCGCAGCCGACGCGCCCAAGCAGGTGACATTCTCCAAGGACATCGCGCCGATTTTCCAGGAGAAGTGCCAGTCGTGCCATCAGCCGAATTCCATCGCGCCGATGTCACTCATCACGTACCAGGACGCTCGTCCTTGGGCGCGTTCCATCAAGGATCGCGTGTCGACGCGGCAGATGCCGCCCTGGCACATCGATCCGTCGGTCGGCGTGCAGAAGTTCAAGAACGACATGTCGCTCAGCCAGCAGCAGATCGACACCATCGTGAAGTGGATCGACGAGGGCGCGCCGCAAGGCGATCCGAAGGACATGCCCGCGCCAAAACCGCTGCTCGGCGACAACGAGTGGGCGGCGGTGCGTGATGGCTACGGACCTCCGGATCTGGTGATCAAGTCGTCCGAGTACACGATGCCGGCGGTGCACCAGGACGTCTGGTATCGCCCCGAGCAGGTGATTCCGGTGACCGAGCCGCGCTGGGTGAAGATGGCCGAGATTCGTCCGTCCAATCTGCAGGCGCGCAAGATCTTGCACCACTCGATCGCGTACCACGTGCTGAACGAGGAAAACTCGCAGGCGGTGAACACGGGCACCGGCGGCCGCGCGGGGAGCGCCGCTCAGGCCGACCCGGCCGATCTCGTCAATCGCCGTCCGCAGTTGATGGAGTGGGCGATTGGCAAGGGCTACGACGAGTACCGTCCTGACACGGGCAAGCTTGTGATGCCGGGCGAGAAGATCTCCTGGGACATGCACATTCATGCCGCCGGTGAAGAGATCACGGGCGGGTCGGAACTCGGTCTCTGGTTCTACCCGAAAGGGCAGGAGCCGAAGCACCGGAGCTATCTGATTGGCTTCTCGGGCATCAAGCGTGGCGGCGCGGGCCTCAACGCGCTGCTCGACATTCCGCCAAACTCGGTCTCGCACACGGAAGGCTTCACGGTGCTCAATCAGAACACACTGATCACCAACTTCCAGCCGCACTTCCATCTGCGCGGCAAGGCGATGCAGGTCGAGGCGATTCTGCCAGACGGCAGCACGCAGATCGTCAGCTACGTCGACAAGTTCAACTTCAACTGGATGACGAACTACATCTACGCCGACGATGCGGCGCCGGCGTTCCCGAAGGGGACGATCATCCATGTCACCGCGTTCTACGACAACACGAAGGCGAACAAGAACAACCCCGATCCGGAT
>JAISPN010000102.1 GCA_031274845.1 Acidobacteriaceae bacterium | reverse complement strand
GCAACGCAAGCAGCAGATCCACGCGCGGACGCGACAGCGTATCCGCCTCGAATGCGCACGCGATCGTCACCGCGCCAGAGGCCACCGCCACCACACGCGCGGAACCTGCCGGTCCATCGAGCACACCAACCCGGATGTGATGCCCCGGCTCTACATGAAGCACCCGAATGGCGTGCTCCGCGCGACTCCCCGACAGCGTCGCGGCACCACCCTCGCCGATCTCGTCCGCCTCCAGAAGAATCAGATTCATGAGCGTCTCTCGCCCCCGCCAATCACCGCCGTCAATATAATCGAGTGGATGGCACTGGTGACGGTACGGACAGCGGCGGCGCGGCTTGGCGTGGCGTACTCCACGCTCAAGCGATGGGTACACACCGGGCACGTGCGGACGACACGGACGGAGGGGGGGCATCATCGGATCTCCGATGCGGAGATCGAACGGTTGCTAGCAAAGCAACAGCCCGACAGTCCACGAACGCCGCAGGTCGCGGAGCCTGACGAATCGCTTGCTGGACTAAGCGCCAGAAACCGGCTGCACGGGTTCGTGGACGAAGTGCGGGTCGATGGCCTGCTCGCGCAGGTGCGTCTGCGCGTCGGCGACCAATCGCTGACGGCGGTGATCACGGCGGATGCGGTTCGCGCGCTCAAGCTGAAACGTGGACATAATGCCATCGCGATCATCAAGTCGACCGAAGTCATGATCGCCACCGCCGCGGAAACACCGGCACCGCGCCGCCAACGGCGCTAATCGTCAGAACCAGAACTTCGCCGCAAGCTGCACGACGCGCGGGTCGAGCGCTGTCGTGATGGTTCCGAAGCTGGCCGGCCCGAACTGCCCTGCCGGTGGCCCAAAATTCACCGTATTGAGCAGATTGAAAATCTCCATCCGTAACTCGATGGCCCGCTTGTCGCCGACACTCACGCGACGCATCAACGCCAGATCGACATCGCGGTACGCTGGCCCTCGCACGGGATTACGAGACGCCGAACCGATCGTGAATTGATCCGCCAACGCAAACGCCGCGGTGTTGAACCAGTGCGCTGGCGTCCGCTGATCGGCCGGGAGCGTGGGATCGCCCACGAGATCGGGACGCTGCGTCGTGTAGCCGGCGTAGCCGAGCGAGTTTGCTTGTGTCACCGCCACGGGCGTCCCCGACTGCACGGTCATCACGGCGGCAAGGCTCCACTCCTTCGCCAACGCACCGAGAACGCCACCACCGTTTTTCGCACGACCGGTGCCGAATGGAAGATCCCAGACGAGAGACGCAGCGAAATAGTGCGGGATGTCGCCGGTCGAGTAGTCGAAGTCGCGCCCGGGATTGTGACTATCGGCCACGGCGGCGTTCGTCAGCGGCCCCGTCAGAATCGACGCGTCGAACACCGACGACGCCGTGTCGGTCAGCTTCGACGCGTATACGCCGCCGAATAGGTCAGGCCGCGCGAGAGCCGCTGACGGAGGCTGAACGACACGCCTTGATAGTTGGTCGTGCCGACATTGTTGCGGTAGTAGCTGACGGCCGTGTACTCCGGATACGGTTTCAGCAGTTGCGCGATCGTGATCGTCGGATCGCCGATGGACGAGGAGCGCGGGATAATGCCGGCATACGGATTCGGCACCCGGTCGAGCAGCGTCTGCCCCAGCGCCAGTTGATCTGCCGTCAACTGATTGATGTTGCTATCTGGAATGCCGGCGTTCGTGATTTTCGATCCGAGGTACGACACTTCAACCACCGTGTTCTTCGTCACCTCGCGCTGGACCGACACGTTCCACTGCTGCGCATAGCCAGACCCCAAATTGCCGTCGACGGTGAAGACGCCTTGCCCCAAACCGGCGTCCGGCGTCGCGCCGACAGGTGTCACGGTCGGGCCGTTCTTCAACACGAAGGCTGGCGTGATGTTGTCGAGCGTCCGTAGCGAGACGTTCTGAAGAAACGGAAAATTCGGCGTCGTGAACGGCGTCGTGATGCCCGCCATTTCAATCCACACCTTCCCGTATCCAGTACTGATGGTGGTGCGCTCCGTCAGCCGATAGACCGCTCCAAAGCGGGGACCAACGTTGTTCTTCTTGAGAGGACGCACGGGGTGTGTCCCCGGATATTCAAGCTGCTGCGTCTGCAGGTTGAACACCGCGGTCTGGCCGTTGATCTCGGTTGACGGAAAGTTCAGCGTGTATCGAAGTCCGGGATTGAGCGTCAGGCGACCTGACACCTTCCAGTCGTCCTGGATGAAGTACTCCTGAATGTGCGCGCGCTCTTGAATGGTCCGCTGCTCAAGATCGATGTTGAAGCTCTGCACCTGACCGAGCAGAAAGCTCGCAAAGGCATTGCCGGTGTTCGCAACGCCGGGGAGATCGCTGCCGACCGTGGTAAAGACAAACGTTCCGGTTGGCGACGGCGGCTGAACGACGTCGAGCCGTTCCCATCGCCAATCGAGTCCCATCTTCAACGTATGCCGTCCGTGCAGCCACGTCAGCGAGTCGGCGATTTCCGTGACGCTGGTGCTGAAATCCGAGGCGGTATTCGCTGGCGATCCAAGCTGCTGATACCCGCTCGGCGCAAACGCCGGCAACGTGTTGGGAAACATCGCACCAGAAGGGATGCCGGGAATATTGAGCGCAGCCCCCGCCGCCGACGGCAACGACACCGCGCGTCGCTCAACGGAACGCCGCGTATCACCGATGCGCACGTCGTTCAGCAGATGAGAAGAAAACAGGTGCTGGTAGTTCGACGCGAAGGCCCATCCGCGTGTGTCCTGTGGACCAAGCGCCGCGCTGCCAGCGGCGCTCGCGCCGCTGCCATCAGGAAAAGGAGCAACCGGATCGATCTGCTCACGGAAGTACGTCAGCCGTCCGAAGATCTGATCGCGTCCAGGCGAGAACGTGTGATCGATCCGCACGTCGCCTTGATCCTGATGGTCGATTTCGTTGGCGGTCCGGCTGTAGTTGTTCGCGGTCGCGCTATTGGTCGGCAGCGGATAGCGCGCGAGCAGTGCCCGCGCAACCGGGTCCATCGCGCTCACCGGAATCGTGTTGTTGGGAAACGGCTGACGCGTGTTCCCCACCGTCGTTCCCGGATCGTAGATGTTCTGGAGGAACACACCGGACCGCTCCGCGAGCGTCGGCACGTTCGAGGTGACGGTTCGGCCGATCTGCTGTTGCTGCCCTTGATAGTCGATGAAGAAGAACGTCCGGTCCTTCACCATCGGCCCGCCAAAGATGCCACCGTACTGATTCCGCCGGTAATCTGGCGTCACCGGATTGCTGCGCTGAAAGTAGTTCCTCGCGTTCAGAGATTCGTTGCGAAAGAATTCAAACGCATCGCCGCGAAACACGTTGGTTCCCGACTTCGTCGTGAGGTTGATGACGCCACCATTGAAACGCCCGAACTCGGCTGGCGGACTGTTGCTCTCGATCTTGAATTCCTGAATGGCATCGATCACTGGGGCATACGCCACCTGCCCCGGCTCCGGCTGGAGCACCGAGATCCCGTCGAAAAGATATTCGTTCGTGCGCGGCCTGCCGCCGTTAATGCGAGGCAGCACGGAATTCGGCGGAAGCGCGACACCCGGCACAAGCGCGGCGAGCATGATGAACTGCCGGCCGTTCAGCGGTAACTGCGCGACCTGCTCGTTCGCAACAACCATCCCGAGGCTCGCGGTCTCGGATCGCAGGACGGGCGCATCGCCCACGACCGTGACCTGCTCCTGAACGCTGCCGACGATGAGCTCGACATCCACTCTGGTTTTCTCACCGGTGGCGAGCCGGATTCCTTCGTGGCGCACCGGTTTGAAGCCAGACAATTCGATCACCAGACGGTATTCGCCCGGGGCAAGGCTCGGCACGGTGTACACGCCGTCGATGGTAGAGACGGTCACGCGTTGCAGGTTCGTCTGTATGCCGGTCACGGTCACGGTTGCGCCGGACAGCACCGCCCCTTGCTGATCCGTCACGAGGCCCGTGATTTCCCCGGCGCCGGCCTGCGCCCACGCGGATGCCGCCGTGCCGCCAAGGCATAGCCAGGCGAGACACCATCCGATCCGTCGATTAAGTCGTCCCATCCGGCCCGCGTGGTCTCCGCTGCGCGTCACGCGCGAAACACACTCTAGACCGGATTGATACGACGATCAAATTACATCAAATCGACTCAATCACAAATTTCAAGGATCAGTCACACGTCAACTACATCCGCGAATCAGGAGAGGTGTTCCCCCGCATCGAGGACGCACTTAAATCGAGCACGAGGCTCGTCGGCGATGTGTTATTGCGGGCGCGGACCCCAGGTCGGCAGCGGCTGGCCGACTTCGAGCGCGCCGAGATCGGGCGCCGCGCCGGTAAAGCCGTCGGTGATGTTGGGCAAC
>JAISPN010000114.1 GCA_031274845.1 Acidobacteriaceae bacterium | reverse complement strand
GTCGTCTGGCGCGAGCGTCCGCCACGAGACGTTGCCGGCCCCGAGCGCCACCGGACACATCACGGCACCGCTCGACAGCACGCGGCGGCCGGCGCCAGAGACGACGGTGTCGCCAAGCGCGGAGTGACCGAGGCCGCTCAAGTGGCCGATCTCGTGGAGCGCGATCGTCTCGACGTCGAACTTCCCCGCCTCGCCGCTCGCGGCCGTCGACCACTGGAAGAGCTCGTTGAAGAAAATATCTGTTTCAACCAGTTCGCCGGTCGTGTTGTCGACGAGAAAGCTCGTGGCCGCCAGCACGCTGTTCTGGGACGGGTCGTTTAAAAACCCGAGCGTCGTTTGGCCGTCGGCGATGCCGGGACTGCTCGTCGTGTACCCGGCAAACTCGTACGAGATCGTGGCGGTCGGCACCGCCTGCCACGTCGCAAAGGCACGCGCGACCGCCGCCTGAAAGTCGGTGGCGCTCACGCCAGTGGTCCCAACGTTGTTTACGTAGTAGCGGACCGGCATCTGCCCCCACTTCATCGTCACATCGTGGCCGTTGACCGTGAAGCCAAATGTCAAGTAGGCCAGCGCCGGCTCTGGCGCGCCAAGCGCCAGCAGCGCGACGAGCAGACCCACCGCCACACGTGGTATGAACCGCGTCATTGCACGTCTCCCGTCAGCGTCCGCACACGCCGTTCGAAATCATTAAGCGGCACCGGAACTCTGGTGGGAGCGCCGCGTCCAGCATCTGGCGCGGGAGAGGGCGCGGTGGACGCCGCATCTGCCGGCGGCATGACGACCGTCGTGCCATTCGTGGTGGAACTGATGCGGTACACGCCTTGATGGAACCCCACCAGATACGGGATGATCGGTCCGTTGGCGCCAAGGAACACGATCACGCGTTGTCCGACGGCAAACTCCGGCGCGCCGACCACGATGCTGCGATAACGCCCCAGCGTGCCCCCCGCGACACGGAAGGTGACGGTCTCGCCCGGCGATCCTTTGAGCGCGGCTTCGACCTGCAGCGTGACGACCGTTTCAATCGCTCGCCGATTGTCGGCCCACTGTCCGCTGACATCGACGACCTCGCCACGGACAATCCATTGCGCGTTGTTCGCCAGTTCGGTGAGATCGGCCGGGATGACCACCGTTGCGCGAGCGGCGGTTGCCGACAGGATCACCAACACGAGACATCCGAAAAAGTGTCGCATCACTCTCCTACCACGTTGAGTATCGCCTCGGCCGCGCGACGACTCGCGCCCGGCCCACCTAACTGCTGACGCACGCGCGCCAGCCCTTCCATCATCGCGGCGCGGCGCGCCGCATCCGTCAACAGCAGGACCGCCTCATCAGCCACCGTCGCTGGCGTGCACTGGTCCTGAATCAACTCCGGCACGATGCGTGATCCAGCAATCAGGTTCACCATCGCAAACGTCTCAAGCTTCACCAGCGGACGCCCCATCGTGTACGAGAGCGGCGCCAGCTTGTAGACCACCACCATCGGCGTGCCGTGCAGCGCGGTCTGGACCGTGGCCGTGCCCGAGGCGGTGACCACCACATCACTTGACGCGAGCACCGCGTCGGCCTCTCCACGTACCACGGTACACCCGGAGATACCCCGGACCGGCGCAAAGAGATCGTCAGCAAGCCCTGGTGCCTGCGCGACGAGAAACTGCGCGTCCGGCACACGCGCGCGGATGAGCGAAATCGCGCCGGCGAGCACTGGCAGAATCCTGTGGACTTCGCCAGTCCTGCTGCCGGGCAGCAGCGCGACGACCGGACGAGCTGGATCGAGGCCATGCGCTCGCAAGTAGTCCGCGCGCGGCGGCACGGCTGGAATCAGATCGATGAGCGGATGGCCGACAAATTCCACCGGCACGCCCGCCTGCTCGTAGATCGCGCGCTCGAAGGGAAAAATCACGAGGACACGCCGCGCCGTGCGCGCGATCGTCTTGATGCGTCCAGACCGCCATGCCCAGACCTGCGGGCTGATGTAGTAAATCACCGGAATCCCGAGCGCGTGGATGTCGGACGCAAGGCGAAGGTTGAAGCCGGAGAAATCAATCACCACCAGCGCGTCCGGCCGCTCGGTGCGCGCCGCCTCGACCAGCCGCCGCTTGGCCGCGTGCAGGGCGGGAATCTTCGCGAGGACTTCCGTGAGCCCCGTCACCGTCAACCGGCTGAAGTCTTCAATCAGGCGGCCGCCCGCCGCGGCAAACGCGGGACCGCCCAGACCGAAGACGTCCGCGCCAGGCGAGAGCGCGTTCAGCGCGCGCACGAGCGCGCCGGCGTACACATCGCCAGACGGCTCGCCGCACGATAACAGCAGACGCAGGCTCACGCGGGAGGACGGGTAAAAAGCGCCGGGGGAAACGGCGCGCCATCGATCGTGATGTCGGTGACGAGACGATCGAGCAGCGGACGGCCGCCCACATGTACCGACGTCTTGTACGCGACGTTGATGCCGTTCACCGGGCGGTAATCCTCGAACAGCTCTTCGATGAGCGGCGCGCCCATGCCGCCAGACACATAGGCCTGCTTCACCACAAGGTGCGTCGCCGCATCGAGGTACAGCACGATCGGATCGAGCGTCGTGCTTGAAAATTCAAGCGCGCGCAGCGTTCTGCCCGAGGCCTCCTTGACGTCCGGAAGCAGCCGCGCGTTCACGCGTCCGTCGTTCGCGGCCAGCAGCAACGCGATCGTGTCTCGGCGAACGCTGGCCTTGAGGTCGCGCATCATCTCCTCCGGCACATCGTGCACACCGTCAGGATCTTTCACCCAGGCGTGCTGTCCGTCGAAGATCTGCAACATCTGAAGGCGGGGATCTACTGACTCGACGCGCACTTTCTCCGGATACTCGAGGTACGTGATCGTCTCGACCGTCTCGCGCTGACCGGTGGGACCGATGCTCGTCGCGCGGGTCGTCGCCTTGATCCGCGCGACGCTGCGCAGCCGATCGAGTCCTCCCTTGGCCGCAATCGCCTCGCGTAGCACGTCACGCGCATCCGCAGACGCCGATGACGCCGGTGGACGCTGCGCCGATTGCGCGGCAGACGGCTGATACGCCACGCGCACCGGCGTTGCCACATCCGGCACGGCCGCCGCGGGACGCACGGACGCCGTGCCCGGCTGCCGCTTGAGCGACGGCGACATCAGGTCGAGGTCGCTCATCTCCAGCGTCTCCACGTTTGAAAAACCGAGGCGGCGAAGCTGAGTGGTGAATGCCGCCGCGTTACCGACCAGCACAATCGACAGACGATCGGGCCGGAGATACACCCGCGCCACCCGCTCGATGTCATCGGCCGTCACCGCGTTCACCCGATCGCGAAACGTTTTGAGATACTCGATCGGCAAGCCGTAGACGAGCATGTTCAACACCTGCGTCGCAATCGCATCGGGCGTTTCGATCGTGAGTGGAAAATTCCCCGTCACGTACGCCTTGGCATCGGCGAGTTCGCGCGGGCCGACACGCTCGCGCTGAAGACGCCAGATCTCGTCAACAATCAACCGCAACGCCTCGCCGGTCGCGTCGGACCGCGTGCTTGTCGACGCCTCGAAGTCACCGCTCTCGACCAGCGTCACCATCTTTGCTTTCGCGCCGTACGTCAGGCCATGCTCGCTTCGCAGCACCTGGTGCAGGCGATTATCCCCATCGCCGCCAAGCACCCGCAGCGTCATGTCGAGCGCCATGTAGTCGGCGTTCGTGCGCGTGACACCGAGATGCCCGACGCGAATTTCGGTCTGGACCGCATCCGGCTTGTTGATGACGACCACGCGGCGTTCCGGCTCCGGCGGCTTGACGAACGAAGGGCGCGCGATCTCGCGCCGCGGCCAATCGCCAAACACCGCGCGGACGCCTTCAAACGCTTCGTCCGCCGTCACGTCGCCGACGATGGCGAGAATCGCATTGTTCGGCACGAAGTTCCGCGCGTGATACGTCTGCAGATCCTCCCGCGTCAGCGACCTCATCGTCTGCGGCGTCCCGGCCTGCGGCATCCCGTACGGGTGCACGCCGAACACCAGACGATCGAACACGGCGCTTGCGACAAACGCCGGATCGTTCAGGTTGACCTGCTGGTGCGACAACACCTGCTGCCGTTGACGTTCGATCTCCTCCGGAGCAAACGCGGGATGCCGCGCCATGTCCGACAGCATGCGCAATCCCACATCGAAGCTGTCCTTCATGACGATGACGTTGAGGAACGTGAGATCGACGCCGGCGCCCGCGTCCATCGCGCCGCCGATGAAATCGATCTGCTCGTTCACCTCCCGCGCCGACCGCGTCTCGGTCCCCTGATCGAGCAACAACGCCGCCAAATGCGCGAGCCCCGCCTTGCCCGGCGGGTCGTCCGCCGACCCGGCACGCACAATCATCCGCATGCTGACGACCGGCTGCTCGTGGTGCAGCACGGCGACTACTTGCAGTCCGTTCTCGAGCGTGCGTAGTTCGTACGGCGGAAACGTGACGTCGTGCGCCGGAAGCGCGGATGGCGGCGACTCCGACGGCCAGCGCGTCT
>JAISPN010000043.1 GCA_031274845.1 Acidobacteriaceae bacterium | reverse complement strand
GCGGCGCTGGCGCGCGCGGTCTTGCCGCGATGTATCCACGTCACGCGCACATCATCCGGCCGCTGCTCGATTGCGGACGTGACGAGTTGCGCGAGTACCTTCGCGCTCGCGGTCAGGCGTTCTGCTCGGACGAGACCAACGACGATGTGGCGATTGTGCGTAATCGCGTGCGGAACGAACTGCTGCCGATCCTGACGGAGCGATTCAATCCGGCCGTCGTGGAGGCGCTCGCGCGGTCGGCCGCGATTGCGCGCGAAGAGCACGAGTTGCTTGACGCGCTCGCGACGGGATGGCTCAACCAGCGGGCGGCGAAGGAGCCGCCGCGCGTCTGGCGCTTGCCGCTTGACGCGCTCAGCAATGCGCCTCAGGCGTTGGCGCGGCGTGTCGTGTGGCGGGTAATGACGGAGCTGTCGGGGCGTCAGGCCGGGTTCGATGATGTCGAGCAGGCGCTGGCGGTGGTGGCTGGCCGTCTCACGAAATTCAACGGTCCGCGGCAAGTCGTGGAACGGCTTGGCGCGGAGATCGTCTTAAGAGGGAGGCCTGAGGGGGCGAAGGGACGTCCTGAATCAAATTCGGCGTCTGATGCGAACCTTTTCCGATATTCGCTGTCTATTCCAGGAGAGGTTGCGGTTGCGGACGCGGGATGTGTGATTTCGGCGGCCGTGAGCGCCGCGTCGGCGGTTCCGGCCACCGATCGACATCAGGTGGCGGTGCAGTTCGACCGCGAGCCGCCCGCCCTTTTCGTCAGGGCGCGGAAGCCGGGAGACCGGTTCCGTCCGGCCGGGGCGCCGGGACGCCGGAAGTTGCAGGATTTTTTTGTCGATCGGAAAGTCCCTCAGGCGGCACGGCGTTTCGTGCCGCTTGTGGTCGATAGCGAGGACCGGATTGTGTGGGTCGCGGGGCATGCCGCTGACGAGGCGTTTCGTGTCAAAGACCCTGCGCAAGCCGTGGTAGTCTTGAGACTTATGGCTGGGGGAGGCACGGTGTGAACTCGACGTTGAAGAGTCTGCTGTTCTGGATGGTGCTCGTCGTCGCCGGCGTGCTGATCTGGCAGTTCTCGATCACCTACCAGACGCACGAAAATCGTCTCAGCTTCAGCGAGTTTATGACCGCTGTTGACGCCGGCACGGTGTCACGCGTCACGATTACCGGTCAGGAACTGACCGGCACGACGAAAGACCCGCAGAATTCCACCTTCCGCGCGTACGCGCCGACGCAGTACGAAGGCCTTGCCAACAAATTAATCGAGCGCGGTGTTCAGGTCGATTCGAAGGAACCGACCGCGAGCCCGTGGGCCACGCTGCTCTACACGTGGGCGCCGTTCCTCGTGATGATCGGGTTCTGGGTGTTCTTCATGCGGCAGATGCAGAGCGGCGGCAACAAGGCGCTGTCGTTCGGCAAGAGCAAGGCGAAGCTGTCGTCGAGTTCGCAGAAGAAAGTGACATTCAAGGACGTCGCTGGCGTTGACGAGGCGAAGGACGAACTTCAGGAAATCATCGAGTTCCTCAAGGAGCCGCAGAAATTCCAGAAGCTCGGTGGACGGATTCCCAAGGGCGTGTTGCTCATGGGATCTCCGGGAACCGGCAAGACGTTGCTGGCGCGAGCCGTGGCCGGCGAGGCCAACGTGCCGTTCTTCTCGATCAGCGGGTCGGACTTTGTCGAGATGTTTGTTGGCGTCGGCGCGTCGCGCGTCCGCGATCTCTTCGAGCAAGGGAAGAAGAACGCGCCGTGCATCGTCTTCATTGACGAAATCGACGCGGTGGGCCGTCATCGCGGCGCGGGTCTTGGCGGCGGTCACGACGAACGCGAGCAGACGCTCAATCAACTGCTCGTCGAGATGGACGGCTTCGAGTCGAACGAAGGCGTCATTCTCGTCGCGGCAACCAATCGTCCCGATGTTCTCGATCCGGCGCTGCTCCGGCCGGGGCGTTTCGATCGGCGCATTGTCGTCAACCGTCCGGACGTGAAGGGGCGCGAAGGGATTCTCTCGGTCCACACCCGCAAGATCCCGATGTCCGACGATGTCGATGTCGCGGTGCTCGCGCGTGGCACGGCAGGATTCTCTGGCGCCGATCTCGCCAATCTGGTGAACGAAGCGGCGCTCAACGCCGCGCGCTACAACCAGAAGGTCGTGCGCATGCACGACTTCGAGTACGCGAAGGACAAAGTGCTGATGGGCTCCGAGCGCCGCTCGATGATCATCAGCGACGACGAGAAGCGCGTCACGGCTATTCACGAAGCGGGACACGCGCTGCTCGCGGTGCTCTTGCCGCACGCGGACCCGGTGCACAAGGTGACGATCATTCCGCGCGGCATGGCGCTCGGGCTCACCCAGCAGTTGCCCGCCGACGAGAAGCACAACTACTCGCGCGACTACTTGAACGATCGCATTGCGATTCTGCTCGGCGGACGTATCGCCGAAGAGATCACGATGGACAGCCTCACGACCGGCGCCGGTAACGACCTCGAACGGGCCACCGAGATGGCGCGTCAGATGGTCTGCGAGTGGGGCATGAGCGACATGATGGGGCCGCTCACCTTCGGCAAGAAGGAAGAGCAGATCTTCCTCGGCCGCGAGATCGCGCAACATCAGGACTACAGCGAGGACACGGCGCTCAAGATCGATCAGGAAGTGCGCCGCTTCGTCACGAGCAACTACGAGCGCGCCCGCAAGCTGCTGAGCGAGTACAAGGACAAGCTGGTCATCATGGCCGACGAACTCCTCACGCGTGAGGTGCTCGACGCCGATCAGGTGCGTCGCATCGTGGCCGGTCAGCCGGTCGACGATCCGCATCCGGTGACGCCCAAGGCCACGGCCGGCGGCGGCGACGAAGAAGAAGCGGCGCGTCCGCGCAAGGAACGTCCCGCGATCGTGCCGGCGTTGAACAAGCCCATCACGCAAGAGTAAGCGCGTCGAAGACGCACTTGCTGCCGATGGTCAATCAAGAATCTGAGCAGTGAGCGCTGAGCATCCGGCTCCGCCGTCCGCGAAGGCGGTGCTGTTTGCCGAGCGTTGCGTGCGCTAGTTCTTGACGGACATGCACACGCTTTTTCCACCGCGGCCGCTGTTTGTTATCCCGCTTCCGTCCGGCCGGATGTTGTCGCTGGGAGAGCGCTGCCTCGTGATGGGCATCCTCAACGTCACGCCTGATTCGTTTGCGGACGCCGCGCGTCTCGATGCTGGCGCGGCGGTCGAGATGGCGCTGCGCAT
>JAISPN010000105.1 GCA_031274845.1 Acidobacteriaceae bacterium | reverse complement strand
CGCTGACCTCGGATTTCACGGCGGCCGTCAACGCCGACATGAAGGTCGGCGCGATTGAAGAGACGATCATCGTCGCCGGAGCCTCGCCGCTCGTCGACGTGCAGAGCGTCACGACACGCACCGTCATGACAGCGGAAGTCCGCGAAGCGATTCCAACCGGACGAAATATTCAGGCCGTCGGCATCATGATTCCGGGCACATCGATCGGTGTCGGCGGCGGGGGCGCGCTGTCGCGAGACGTCGGCGGCTCAGGGTCGCTGCAGCAGTCCCCGCTGCAGTACCGCGGCTCCGGCGACACGGTGCAGACGGTCGAAGGGCTGCGCCTCAACAACCTGTGCGGCTCCGGCCAGTACAGCGGTGTCTACTGGAACGACGGTAGCTTCGAGGAGTTCAGCTACGTCACCGGCGCCGACTCCGCGGAGATGGGCCAAGGCGGCATGCGCGTGAACATGGTGCCGAAAGATGGCGGCAACACGTTCCGCGGCACCCTCACCGGTAACTACTCCGGCCCCTGGTCGGCGAGCAACCTGCGCAGCAATCTTGCGGGCGACCTCACCTACAACCCGAACAACACACTCAAGAACATCGCCGAACTGCGGAGCATCTGGGATTTCAATCCCTCCATTGGCGGCCCGATCGTGAAGGATCGTCTCTGGTTCAACTATACGTTCCGCCACAACGGCGTGAACAAGACGGTCGCGGGCTCCTACTACAACGCATCGTCGTCGCCATTCACCTATGTGCCCGATCTGAATAGACCTGGTCTCGACGATGGCCACATCCGCAGCAATGCGTTCCGTTTCGCGTGGCAGGCGTCGTCGAAAGACAAGATCACGGTCTACCACGACGAGCAGGGCAAGTACCGCAACCATTGGGGCATCGCCTCGAACATCCCGCCGGAAGCGTCAGCCATTCAGGTTGAGCCGACCGACTTCGTCCACGTCAGCAAGTGGCAGCGCACGCAGGGGAACAAGCTGATGTTCGAAGCGGGCGTTGCGATCTTCGACGTCGTGTACACCGAGCTCTATCAGCCTGGCGTCACCGGTAGCAACGCCCTGGTGTGGAACCCCGACGCGATTCGCGCCTCCACCGTCTACAACATCGTCGACCAGAGCAGCGGCCAGAACGCCGGCGCCTGGAACGCCCCAGCTAATCACTGGTCGCTCGTGAAAACATACGGGGGCGCCGTGTCGTACGTGACCGGCTCGCACTCGATGAAGTTTGGCAGCACGCTCACGCAAGGTACGCGCCGCCTCACCAACATCTACACCGGCGACGTCGCGCCAATTACCTACAACAACGGCGCGCCGGTCTCGGTGACGCTGCGCCTGCCGCGCGATCAATGGGACGGCATCAAGGCCGACATCGGCGTCTATGCGCAGGACAAGTGGTCGATTGGCCGCGTCACGCTGAACCTTGGCGTGCGCTACGACCAGTTCATCGGTCAGACGCTGCCCGAGGATCTGCTCGCGGGCCGCTTCAACGCGCCCTTGCACTTCGGCACCTGCGCTGACGGCAAGAACAACCCGGCGGCCGGCTGCGTCGGCACGGTCGAGAACTGGAAAGACATCTCGCCGCGCGTCGGCGTCGCCTGGGACGTCCGTGGCAACGGCCGCACCGCCGTCAAAGCGAGCATCGCCCGCTACGTCGCGGGTGAAGCGGTCGGCACCGCGGCCGCCTCGAATCCGATCCCGTCGCTCGGCTTGACCGACGTGCGTCCGTGGAACGACCTCGATAAGAACGGCTCGCCGTTCGACGCAAGCGGCAACATCCAGTTGAACGAGCTCAGCCCGTCGGCGGCCACGCCTACCTTCGGCAAGAACATCTCAACCACCAGCACCGATCCAGCGGTGCTGAACGGCTGGTTCAAGCGCGGTTACAACATGGAGTACACGGTGAGCGCGCAGCAACAGCTCGCCGACACGCTATCGGTCAACGGCGGCTTCTATCGCCGCACCTTCGGCAACGACACCTTCACGCAAGATCTGCGCTACACCAACGCCGACTACGACGGTCCGTTCTGCATCACCGCGCCGTCTGATTCTCACTTGCCGAATGGCGGCGGCTATCAGGTCTGCGGTCTGTACGACCTGAAGCCGTCGGTGTTCGCGGAGAATCGGCCCGCCAACAACCTGATCCGCTCCGCCAACGATTTTGGCGGCACCACGAACCGGTATCAGGGCTTCGACATCAACCTCGACAAGCGGTTCGGCAACGGCGCCTTCGTGCGTGGCGGCATCAGCGCCACCTCGCGCCTGTTCGACAACTGCAACCTGATCAAGGCGGGCTACTCGTCGGTGGCGTCAGGCACAGTGCGCGGCACCGAGATCTACCCCGACGGCACCACCTACTGCCATCGCGAATACAGCTATCGTCCCGACGCGAAGCTGCTCGGCGCGTACCGTCTGCCGTACGGCATTCAGGTGAGCGGCACGTATCAGTTCAGCCGTGGCGTGCAGAGCGGCGGCGCCGGTCCAAGCGTCCTCGCGAACTGGGCCGTGACAAACGCGGCCCTCACCGCCATGACCGGCCGTGTCTGGACGGGTGCGGCCTCGAGATCGGTCGCCTTGATGAACGAAGGCGTGAACTACGGCGACCAGAACCTCAGCCAGCTCGATCTGCGCGCGTCGAAGTCGGTCCAGGTCGGCAAATACCGCCTGCGCGGCGATATCGACCTCTACAACGTCTCCAACAGCAACTGGCCGTACACGCTGAGCTCGACGTTCTCGACAGCGAGCAACAGCCAGTGGTTGCAGCCGACGAACGTGCTCCAGTCGCGATTCGTCAAGGTCGGCGGCTCACTCAGCTTCTAACGCTCCACGTCACAGAGACGGAGACCCTCACGGTCTCCGTCTCCGTACTCCCGCCTGTCAGTCACTCATTCGCTCTTACGGCACTTCGGGATCGCAATTACCTTCGAGTGAGTTGTTCCGCGGTCAGACCAGCATCCTTCGCGCTCGTGCGTCGCACAATTGGCAAGACATCGTAATCAGTCGATTTTTTCTCACGCGCGTGCCACACATCGGCCGACGTGTCGCGCTGTGATGAGGGCTTCCGCGGCGTGTGGTGGCTTACACCCCGGTGGCGAGATAAATCGTCATCATGGCGCCGACAGCGACCAGCAGGAGCGCCATCGTGATGCCGAGCGCGGAGGGGCGCGCGCCGAGCGGCTCGCCGCGGCCCAGGCGTTCGACCGTGAACACGTGCTGCGCCGAAGATCCCACCGTCAACGCCACGCCAAGTCCAACGATTGCCACCCCGAACCAGCGGGAGAATCCTGGCGTCTCCGGCACCCCCTGATTGGTTGCCAGCTCACGGAGGAGCAGCCCGAACCGGGCGACGACAAACCCAAACCCCATGAGCGCCATGCCGGTCCGCAACCAGGCAAGAAAGGTCTGTTCGGCGGCAAACAGCACGCGAGGGTCAATGGGACTCTCGCTCTCGTGTTCTTCGTGGCTTCGTGTCAAGCTACGTTTCAATGACGTTACCTCCGTCTCATCCCGATACGCCAGCCATTGTCCTCGAGCACGTGTCGTTCGCATTCGACGACCACGTCGTGCTTCGTGACGTGAGCTTCTCCCTGCCACGCGGCACGATGAAGATTTTGCTTGGCGCGAGCGGTGGGGGTAAGTCGATCATTCTAAAACTGATTCTGGGACTGCTAAAGCCTGACGGAGGAAAAATTTTCATCAATGGCGAGCGAATAGATACGATGCCCGAAAACGATCTGATGCGCGTGCGCGCCGATGTCGGCATGTTGTTCCAGGAAACAGCGCTCTTCGACTCGCTCACCGTCGCTGAAAATGTCGGCTACCGCTTGTACGAAGAAACGGACATGCCGCTCGACGAGGCGCGGCGCCGCGTCGAGGAGGTGCTCGGCTTCGTCGGACTCGAAGAACACATCGACAAGATGCCCTCGGCGCTCTCGGGCGGACAGCGGCGCCGCGTGGCCATCGGCCGCGCGATGGCGGCACGGCCGAACCTGCTCTTGTTCGACGACCCGACCGTCGGCCTCGATCCGATTACCGCCACCAGCATCAGCGACGAAATCGTCAAGGTGCGCGACCTCCAACAGGTCAGCGCGATTGTCGTCACGCACCAGATTCGTGACGCGCACTATGTCGCCACGCACGCCGCCACGCGCGACGAGGGGCGGATCAGCATCCACGCCATTCCCGAGCACGAATCAGCGCGCGCCAGCTTCATCGTGCTGCACGAGGGACGGATCTACTTCGAAGGCAGCATCACCGAACTCCTCCACTCGGACGATGAATTTCTGAAGACGTTCCTGTTCATGACGCTCCCCCCCTGGTGAGCGCCCCGCTCCACACCACGCCCGGTAAAATAGCCGGACCGATGCGCCACGGCTTCTCGTTCACCATCACCAGATGGCTGCTGACGTTGGCCGCCGCGACCGTGGTGCTGTACGCGGCACGCGCCACCCTCGTTCCAACGCGCGGCTTGCACGTGGTCTACACGACCAACCTCCAACCATCTGGCGACGACGACATCACCGCCATCGATCCGGTGCCGTCCACCGCGCACATCTCGCGGCACTGGCACGGCGCGCCGCCGCAGGCATTCAGCGCGCAGTGGACCGGGTTCCTTACCACGTGGCAATCCGGCACGTACACGTTTGCACTGACCTCCGACGATGCCGGCACGTTGTCCATTGACGGGCAGACGCTGATCTCGCTCCCGGGCGCGCACGACGCGCAGACCGGCACCGCGGCCAGCCTCCTCGCGCCGGGCGCGCACCGCGTCGTCATCGACTACGTCCAGTACGGCGGCGACTACGCGCTCGATTTCTCCTGGGCGCGCAAAGGGGGCCGGCTTCAACCGGTGCCCTCCTGGGTGCTGACGCCGAAACGCGTGCGCCTGGCATCGATCGTCATCGGCCGCGTCGTTGATCTGGCCGCGGAAACCACGCTCGTCATGACGCTGCTGCTCGGCGGATGGCTCGCGTGGCGCCGCATGGCGCCGGGCATCTACCGCGCCTTGCACCGCGCGCTGGAGCAGGAACAACAGCACGCGCCAGAGACACGTCCTCCAGGCACGCGCGTACCGCTTGCCGCCGCGTCATTGCTGTTCTTTGCTTTTCTGGCGGTGGTCCATACGTGGCCGCTTGCAAGCGACCCGGGACATCTCTCGCGCAACGACAACGCCGACACGATGCTGAACACCTGGGCCGTGGCCTGGGTGGCGCACGAACTGCCGCGCGATCCGCGGCACCTGTTCGACGCCAACATCTTCTATCCGGAGCACACGACGCTCGCCTACTCCGAATCGATGCTCACGCAATCGGCCATCGGCGCGCCGTTCCTGTGGCTCGGCGCATCGCCGGTCTTCACCTACAACCTGCTCGTGCTCATCGGGTTCACGTTGACCGGCTGGACGATGTGTCTGGTGATCGCGCAGTGGACCGGCAGTTGGGTGGCGGGGCTGGTCGCCGGCTGCACCTTCGGATTCAACACGCACACACTGACCCGAATTCCGCACCTGCAAGCGCTCCACGTCGAGTTTCTGCCGCTGGCGTTACTCGCGCTCGACAACGTGCTGCGGACGCCACGCATCCGTCACGCGCTCGCGCTCACCGGCTGGTTCGTCCTGCAAGCGCTGACGTCGGTCCACCTGTTCGTGTTCACCAGCTTCGCGCTCGCCGCCGCGACGCTCGTGCGATTCGACATCCTCGTGCGCGCCCGCCGCCGTCGCGCACTGCTCCTGCTCGCATCGTCAGCGCTGCTTGCGGGCGTACTGCTGCTGCCGGCGCTGCTGCCGTACATGCGCGTCAGCGCCGACTACGGATTTACGCGCTCCCTCGACGTCGTCGCCAGATACTCAGCGCATTGGCGGGACTACCTGACGACAACGGCGCGTCTTCACTACTGGCTGTGGAGCGACCGGTTTTTTCCCGGCAGCACCGCGGCGCTCTTCCCAGGCGCGCTCGGACTGCTGCTGACGCTCGTCGCGCTCGCCGGCGGGATCGGATGGACGAACCCCCGCGCGCGCATGTTCATCGCGATGGCTGTCGTCGGCGTCGCGCTGTCGTTCGGACCAGCGCTTCCGGGCTACGCGCTGCTCTATCAGTGGCTGCCGCTACTGCAAGCGATTCGCGCCATCTCCCGCTTCGGGTACCTTGGCATTGTCGGCGTCGCCGGCCTCGCTGGATTCGGCGTCGTCGCGCTGCGGCGATTGGTGCCGGCGGCGGCATGGCCGTTTGTCGCCACAGGACTCATCGCGATTGCCGCGCTCGAACCGCTGGCCGCGCCGCTCGAACTGACCCGGTTCGACGGCATTCCTGCGATCTACACGTTGCCCGCGCACGAGCACGACGCGGTCGTCGTGGAGATCCCCTTTCCCGATGGACGCCGCGCCCAGGCACACGCGGAGTACATGCTCAACTCAACGGCGCACTGGCGGCCTATCCTGAACGGCTACAGCGGATTTCAACCAAACAGTTTCTACAAGAACGCGGACGCCTTGAGCAACTTCCCCGACCTAACATCAATCGCGGCTCTTCGTGCCTTGCGCGTGTCGCATGTGTTTGTCCACACCGACCGGATGAGCGCAGACAGCGTCACCGCCGTCCACGCTAGCGGCGATCTCCATCTGCTCGCGCGCGATGGCGCCATCGAGCTCTATGCCTTGTCTCAGCGCTAACCCTGTCCAGCCGGCACATCGCCAGACAGGATGTGTAGTACGCTGTCGTTCGTCTCAATTGGAGCACGCGTGCACCCTTCTCCACGCCTGAAGGCGGGGAGGCTTCTCCCTCTCACACTGACAGCTGTCGGCGTCGTCTACGGCGACCTCGGCACCAGTCCGCTCTATTCGCTGCGCGAGTGTTTCTACGGCGAACACGGCGTCACGCCCGATGCCGCGAATGTGCTCGGCGTGCTGTCGCTCATCATCTACTCGCTCGTCATGGTGGTCTCGATCAAGTACATCGCGATCGTCATGCGCGCCGATAACCAGGGCGAAGGGGGCATCCTCGCGCTGGCCGCGCTGCTGCCGCGTCCCACGACGGGACGGAGCATGACGCCCGTGCTCATGCTCGCTGGTATTTTCGGCGCCTCGCTGCTCTACGGCGACGGCATCATCACGCCCGCGATCACCGTGCTCGGCGCCGTGGAAGGACTCAAGGTCACGACACCGCTCTTCGAACCGTACGTGGTCGTCGTCACCGTCGCGATTCTCATCGCGCTTTTTGCGATTCAGAAAAGCGGCACCGACCGGATCGGCAAAGCGTTTGGACCGATCATGGTCGTCTGGTTCGTGACGATTGCGGCGCTGGGCCTCTCCTGGATTGTCACGGCGCCTGTCGTGCTGAAGGCGTTCGATCCGCGGTACGCGGTCTCGTTCTTCCTCGCCAACGGACGCCACGGATTCGTCGTGCTCGGCGGCGTGCTGCTCGTCCTCACCGGCAGCGAAGCGCTGTATGCCGACATGGGGCACTTCGGCAGACGTCCGATCCAGATTGCCTGGTTCGCGTTGGTGCTGCCGGCGCTCCTCCTCAACTACTTCGGTCAGGGCGCGTTGCTCTTGCAGCAGCCCCAGGCGGCGGCGCAACCATTCTTCCTGCTGGCGCCAGACTGGGCGCGTCTGCCGCTCGTCATCATCGCCACGATGGCGGCCATCATCGCGTCGCAAGCGCTCATCTCCGGCGCCTTCTCGCTGACGCGCCAGGCGGTCCAGCTCGGATACTCGCCACGACTCGAGATCGAACATACCTCGTCGCACGAGATGGGTCAGGTGTATGTGCCCCAGGTGAATTGGTGGCTCATGGTCATGACGATCGCGGTCGTCATCGGCTTCGAGTCGTCGAGCGCGCTCGCCTCGGCTTACGGCATCGCCGTCACGATGACGATGGTGATTACGGCGATGTTGCTGCATGTGGTGATGCTCAACCGCTGGAAGTGGCCGCCGGTCGTGGCCTACACCGTCACCGGCATCTTCCTGACGATTGACCTCTCGTTCTTCATCGGCAACGTGCTGAAGATTCTGCACGGCGGCTGGCTGACGCTCGTCATCGGCATCATCATCTTCACGTTGATGACGACGTGGAAGCGGGGACGTCAGATCCTCGCGGCTCGTCTCACCGCGCAGTCGATCCCGATCGAAGACTTCGTGGCGCGGGTGCGCGAAAATCCGCCGGTCCGCGTGGCAGGCACGGCGGTCTTCATGACCGCGCAGCCGCGCGGCACGCCGCCGGCGCTCGCGCACAACCTTCGCTACAACAAGGTGCTGCACGACACGGTTGTCGTCCTCAGCGTCCAGACACAGACCACGCCGTACGTCGACGATGAGGCGCGCGTGACGGTGATGCCGCTCGGCGCGGGGCTCTTCGACGTCATCGTGCGCTACGGGTTCATGGAAAATCCCAACATCCCCACGGCGCTCGAACAGGCGCACGAGCTCGCGCCCGCGCTCGAACACGATGTGATCTACTTCCTCGGACGCGAAACCATCATCGTGAGCGCCAAGGAAGGCATGCCGGCGTGGCGCGAGCAACTGTTCGTGCTCCTGGCGCGCAACGCCCAACGGGCGACCGCGTTCTTCCACCTCCCGGTCAATCGTGTCGTGGAGCTTGGCGTACAGGTGGAAATGTAGGCCGCGCGCGATGCCGATGGTCCGATCCGACGATCCGCTGTGGTACAAGGACGCCGTCTTCTATCAACTCCACGTCAAGTCGTTTTGCGACAGCAACGGCGACGGCATCGGCGACTTCCCCGGCCTCACCAGCACACTCGATCACATCGCGTCGCTCGGTATCGATTGCGTGTGGCTGCAGCCGATGTATCCGTCGCCGCTCAAGGACGGCGGCTACGACATCTCGGACTACACCAGCATCCACCCACGCTACGGCACGCTGCGGGATTTCGATTGTTTTCTCGACGCCGCGCACGCGCGCGGCCTGCGCGTCATCATCGAGCTCGTGCTGAATCACACGTCCGACGAGCACCCCTGGTTCGTCGACGCGCGCCGTTCGCGCGACAGCCCGCATCGTGACTGGTATGTCTGGAGCGACACGGACGACAAGTACCGAGACGCGCGCATCATCTTCCTCGACACGGAACGATCGAACTGGACCTGGGATCCGATCTCCCGCGCGTACTACTGGCATCGCTTCTTCAGTCACCAGCCGGATCTGAACTACGACCACCCGGCGGTGCGCGAAGAGATCTGGAAGGTGATGGCGTTCTGGCTCGATCGCGGCGTCGACGGATTCCGTGTCGACGCGGTGCCGTATCTAGTCGAGCGCGATGGCACCTCGTGCGAGAACCTGCCTGAAACGCACGCGGTGATGAAGGATCTGCGCGCCAGGCTCGACGCGCACTACACCGGCAAAGTGCTCCTTGCCGAAGCCAACATGTGGCCGGAAGACATCCGGTCGTATTTCGGCGACGAGGACGAGTTCCACATGGCGCTGCACTTTCCGATCATGCCGCGCCTGTTCCTGGCGCTCCGGCGCGAAGATCGGACGCCGCTCCTCGACATCCTCGCGCGGACGCCGAGCATCCCCGCGAGTTGCCAGTGGGCGCTCTTCCTCCGCAATCACGATGAGCTGACGCTCGAAATGGTGACCGACGCGGATCGGCAGTACATGTGGGACGAGTACGCCACAGATCCGCGCGCGCGTCTCAATCTCGGGATTCGCCGCCGTCTGGCTCCGCTGCTGAATGGCGACCGCCGGCAGATCGAGCTGATGACCAGCCTGCTCATGTCGCTGCCAGGGAGTCCGATCGTGTATTACGGCGACGAGATCGGCATGGGCGACAACGTGGCGCTTGACGATCGCAACAGCGTGCGGACGCCGATGCAGTGGACCGACGGCCTCAACGCCGGATTCTCCAGCGCCGATCCCGAACGCCTGTGCCTGCCGCTCGTCTCAGATGCGCAGTACGGCTACACCGCGGTGAACGTCACTGCGCAGCAGCACGATCCCGCGTCGCTCCTCAACTGGACGCGGCGTCTCATCGACGTGCGGCATTCGACGCCGGTCTTTGGACGCGGCGCGACAACTTTCCTCACACCCGGAAATCACGCTGTCCTGGCCTTTACGCGTACTCTCGACCAGCAGACGATCCTTGTCGTCTGCAACCTTGCCGGTACGGCGCAGACGGCCGCGCTCGAACTCGGACACCTCGGTGACGCCGTCCCGGTCGGGATGTTCGACGGCCGCTCCTGGCCCCGTCTCACGCCCGATCCGTATCTGGTGACACTCGGCCCGTACGAGTTCGCCTGGCTTCACCTGAAGCGTCTATAGAAAAGCGGGAGGTCCGCACGCGAGGCGGCCCCGGTAGGCGTGCGACGATTTTTTGACAACTTCAAGCCCGGGCGCATGCTAAATTTGCCCAATTCGAAGGCCCGCGCCTTCCACCTTGAACCGATTTTGAATTAGGGGAGTATTTCCGATGCGTGCTCAACGTATCAACCTCGGGAACCGGCGGATCAGGATGTTCGCGGGCGCTGGCCTGGCCATCGCGCTTGGCGCCGCGTCTTTCACAATGGGCGCCGCCGCGCAACAACCGGCCGTGCCAACCTTCAACGCGGACATCGCGCCAATCGTCTACGAACGGTGCGCCAGTTGCCACCGGCCTGGCGCGGTCGGCACGATGTCGCTCACCAGCTACAAGGAAGTGCGGCCATGGGGCCGGTCGATCAAGGCCCGGGTCACCAAGCGCGAGATGCCGCCCTGGTCGGCCGATCCGCGCTTTGGTCACTACCTCAACGACATCAGCCTGACGCAGAAGCAGGTCGACCTCATCTCCGCCTGGGTCGATGGCGGGATGCCGGAAGGCAGCGGCCCCGCAACCCCGCTCCCGAAATATCCCGATGGCGGCTGGCGGCTCATCAACGGCCGCGGCCCCGACGTCATCATCGAGATGCCGATGACGTACGAACTGCCCGCCGAAGGACAGATTCCGGTCTTCCGCATCTGGGACAAGAACCCATTCAAGGAAGACGTCTTCATTCAGGCGCTTCAGATTCGGCCGAGCAACCTCTCGGTCACGCACCACTCGGCGCTGTACGGCCGCGAGCTTCCAAAGGGGACGACGCTCAAGGAAAACTTCGGCTGGAAGAATGGCCCGATGCTGAAGTACATCCCCACCTACGACGACGGCAGCATCGTCAGCATCCTGACGGGGAACGCTGGTTTCTCTGACGGCATCGCCGACGCGGATGGCAAAGCTGAGCTCAAGCCGGGCGATCGCGTGCCGGTGATCAACAAGACGCGTCAGCCTGGCGAGGAAGACGACGAGCGGTTGATGTTCTACCTGCCGGGCAGCGACTTCCAGATCTTCCCGCCCGGATCGGCCAAGCGCATCAAGGCCAGCAACGCGCTCATGTGGGAAGTGCACTACTCGCCGAACGGCACCGTCACCACCGACATCGAGCGGATCGGTCTCTGGCTCTCGAAGCCTGCCGACGTGCAGCGCGAAGTTCACGTCATTCGTAACGGGTCGGGTCAACACATCATCGAAGATGCCGAAGTGGGCAGCGTGGTCAACCTGCCGGAGATTCCGCCGCACGCCGCCGACTGGAAGATCACGGCGATCCAGCCGTTCACCGAAGATGTGACGCTCGCCTCGATGCAGCCGCACATGCACCTGCGCGGCAAGGACATGACCTACGTGGCCACGTATCCTGACGGCCACGAAGAGGTGCTCCTGTCGGTGCCGAATTACGACTTCAACTGGCAGAACACCTACATGCCGACCGAGCCGGTGAAGCTGCCCGCGGGCACGGTGCTCAAGACCGTTGGCCACTACGACAACTCGGTGGCGAACAAGATGAACCCGCAGCCGTTCCGTCCAGCGCTCTGGTCGGAGCAAACGTGGGACGAGATGTACAACGCGTGGACTGAAATCACCTACGACGGTGAGTTGAACACGCTGACGAAGGCGTCCGACCGTCGCGCGCGCGCGACGGAAGCGTCGACGAAAAATCCGATCACGACAGTCGTCGGCTGCGTCGCGCCGAGCGACGCGCTGCGCTGGACGATGACCAGCGCCGCGAAATTGCCGCCCCCTTCAGGAGCGCGGCCCGCGCAGAACCTGACGAAAGAGGAACAGGCCTCCGCGGCAAAGCTGGCCGCGGGCAGCGACACATATCTCCTCATCGGCGTCTCGGACTTCGTGACGCCGGAGCAGTCGCTGAAGAATCCGCTTCGGCAGTCGCTCTATCCCGTGCAACGCGTCAACGCCACGAGCGCGTTGCAGCCTGGCCGTCGCGTCGCCGCCAAGGGTGTGTTCATCCCTGGCAGCCCCGCGCGCATCAATCTGCTCTCGGTGGCTCAGGTCGAGGGGAGTTGCGCGACGCCTGGCGTCTCGGCGAACCAGTAACCGTAACGCGTCGGCTGACTTTCAATCATGCGAATCTTCTACGGCGTAGCTTTGTCTTCCGCTCTTCTCGTTGGCACCGCGCTTCCCGCGCGCGCGCAGACGGCACCCACGCCCACCAGCGGACCGTGCCTCACGCCTGCTCAGAAAAAGGTCAACGACGCGTACTACGCGTTGACGCGGCCGACATCGCACGACGACGAGATGCCGTTTTTCGATCCGGAGTATTTCGCCGGCACATGGGACTTCATCTCGCGCGCGGTCGATTCGCCGCTAGGCCCTGGCGGCGAATCGGCAGGCACGCTCACCATCGCCTCCGCTGGCGGCTGCAAGTACCAAGGTGAGATGAAGGGGGAAGATCCAGACGGCAAAGCCTTCACGCGCAAGATCGCGTTCGAGTTCGACGGCACGAAGAAAGAGATCACCTGGACTGAAACAGACAGCCGCGGCTATGCCTTCACGACACGCGGTCCGGTTGGCGGCGAGCTTGGCGGCCTCTTCCACTACCACTTCGACACGGTCACGCCAGCCAAAACGGGTGGCAAGACCATTGGGCTCAAGGGGGTCTTCGAGATGAGCTCCCCGGCGTATTTCAAAATCGACTACCAGACCTCGACGGATGGCGGTCCTTCCGCCAACTTCGGACGCGCCACGTTCGAGAAGAAACTCACGAAGTAAACCTTACGCCGGCGCCGCCAGTACAATCCTGGCGTGATCGTTCATCATCCGATCATGCCGGTCGAAGTACTCCGGCACCTCGCGCCGCGCCCTGGCGACCTCGTCGTTGACTGCACGTTAGGAAGCGGCGGACACGCGCGCGCCATTCTGGAACAGATTTGTCCGGGTGGCCGGCTCGTCGGCGTGGATCTCGATCCGCTCGCCTTACGTGAGACCGAAGCGCAGCTACGCGCCGAAGGCTTCGGTCACGATGTCTTCGTCGCCGTACACGCCAGCTTCGCAATACTGCCGCAGATCCTGACAACTCACTCTCTCGCCGCGGCCGATGGCATCCTCGTCGATCTCGGGATCTCCGCGATGCAGAAGGAGACGCCGGGACGTGGCTTCAACTACAAGATTCCTGGCCCGCTCGACATGCGCCTGGACCCGACGCGCGGCGAAACAGCCGCGGCGCTCCTCGCGCGACTGACAGAGGCTGACCTCGCGGCCGTGCTCACCGGCAACGCCGACGAACCGCACGCGGAGCTCATCGCGCGCCTCATCAAGGCACACGCGCCAGAGACGACACACGCCCTCGAACGTCTCGTTCGCACCGGCGTCGCCGCCGCGCTGCCAGCGCTGCCAAAGTCGGACATCAAGATGTCGGTACGTCGAACGTTTCAAGCGTTGCGGATTGCCGTCAACGACGAGCTACACGCGCTCGATGCGTTGCTCGCGGCCCTGCCGCACTGTCTGGCGCCTGGCGGACGCGCCACGATCCTCACGTTCCATTCTGGTGAAGACCGTCTAGTGAAGAAGGCGTTTCTGGAGGGATCGCGTGCGGGCATCTACTCCGCCATCGCCAGACAGGTGATCCGGTCGACACAGCAGGAGACGTATACCAATCGACGTGCTCAGGCGGCCAAGCTGCGGTGGGCGGTGCGGTCGTCACGCACGATGGCGTAACGACCGCCGCCAACAACAACCGTCAGTTGGTCACAGTGACGGTGAGATCCTGGAAGCCGGTGAGCGCCCCGTCATCGGCCAGCTTGCCAACGAGGTGCGGGCCGCGCTGGAGTCCATGCTCCACGCGCGTACGGAGCAGCTCAAGGGCGAGGAGACCGCCAAACGCCTGGCCGGCGAGACCGTCGACGTCACCAT
>JAISPN010000207.1 GCA_031274845.1 Acidobacteriaceae bacterium | reverse complement strand
CGAAGCGACCTGCGCGGCCAACGGATTCGACTACCTCGATCATCATCTGGCCGGTACGATTGCCGCGATCGAACGGCTCGGCACCGTTAGCCTTGCGGCGATCGGCATCGGTCACAACGTCTCGCAGTTCTACCGGAACGCGACGCGCATCTCGAAGGTGGACGAGTTAGGACCGGCGCTCGCGACACGGCTGACATCAATCCTCGACACCGCGCAGTGATGAACGCGGTAATGAACGCGATGAGCGTGACCGATGATCGCCGCCGCTCAATCGGGGACGAGAAACGGCTGGTGCCGTTGGTAGAGCTGCAACCGTTCCCGAATCGCTTGTGGCGATCCGCTGCCGCTTGCTTCCGCCGCGCTGAGCGCGTCGTTCGCGGCGCGTATCGCCTCGTCGAATCGTCCCGCTGACGCATAGGCCGCCGCGAGCGCATCGAGCACCAGCGCGTCACGTCCGTTGGTGAGCGTCCGCAGATGCTCAGCGAGCGCGATGGCGCGCGCCGGTTGACGAACGGTGGCGCGACTGTGCGCGCTCAAGAGCCACACGTAGGCGGTGGCGCACGAGGTCCAGTCGGGACGAAGCAGTAGCGCGCGCTCGAACTCAGCGGCCGCGTCACCCGGTTGATTCGTGAAGAGGAGCGCTTGCGCGAGGTTGCAGTGCGCTTCCGGATTCGCCGCGTCGACGCGCAGCGCCGTGCGATAGGACGCGATCGCTTCGGTCAGGCGTCCTTCTGCCGCGAGCGCGTTGCCGAGATTGTTGTGCGCTTGCGAATAGGCGGGGTTGAGCGCAATCGCGCGGCGGTACGCGGCGGCGGCGTCGGCGCGGCGTCCGAGCGCGTCGAGCGCGATGCCGTCGTTGTACCAGGCGGACGCGGAGTCTGGCGCAAGACGCGTGACCGCGTCGAAGTGGCGGAGCGCGTTCTCGGGTTGACCGAGGTCCAGGTAGTTCACCGCCGCGTCGTTACGCAAGCTGACGTAATCAGGATTCCGCGCGACGAGCACTTCGGAGCCGATCGCTTGTTCCACCGCCATTTTGTGTTGCGCCGCGTCGGCCAGCCGCGGACGATCGGCGGGCGCGGTCTTCAACTGAAACCAGACATCACCCATTTCGTCGGACGACCGCCAGCCCCATTCCACCTGTTGCGGCGGCCGATCGGGATTGCGCGGATTCCGCTCGGAGTTGTCGAACGTGTACGTGATGGTGAGGCGCGTCCCCGCCGGCAGATCGAAGGGTTGCGCGATTACGTAGGCGTCTTGCCACCGGAAATCCCAATCGGGAATGTGAATCAATGTCCGCGTCGATCCATCGGTGCGCGTGGCGATGGCCGTGACAGTGGACGCGCGGAAGTGCGCGTGCGGTTGAATGGCCAGCAGTTGCGCATCCACCGGCAGCGTGAATGTGTCCGTGGTCTGGTAGTTTGCGTCGCCCGCCGGAATCGTCAACTGCTCGCGCCCGAGCCGCAGCATGACCGGTGTTACGCGTGGCGGTTCGTCCGTGAAATAGAACCCGATGACCGGTTGAATCACTTCCGGTTTACCGGTCGCTTGCAGGTGGAGTTGCACGACGAGATCGCTATTGGCGGGGAGTTCCCAGGCCATGTCGCGCGATCCGGGCGCGGCGGCTTGTCCAGGCGTCCAGCCGAGAAACTGCCCGTCAGGAAAGTGCGCCGAGTTGAGAATCAGCCCTTCGTAGCCAGGTTCAGGATCGGCTTCATCGAGGAGCCTCGATTGATTGGTGACGTCGATCCGCAGGTTGGCGTGGTGGACCGCGCGATTGCCTGGACGGAACTCGAACGCGCGGACCCATCGCGCGCGCGTGCCTGGCACGTGGACGACGAAGTTGCGAAAGACATCGGCGCCGTCTGGACGCAGCGTGTAGGCGGGGAGCGTCACGACGAGATCGGGAGGTCCGTGCAGCCAGCCGTCTGTGAACGTGGGCGTCGGCACAGGCGTGGCGCCTGGCAACGTGCCTCCATTCACCCACGCCTCGATCTGCGCGCGTTCGGGTGGCGTCAATCGCCGCTCGCCGGTAAACGTCAGCGAGTCTGGCGACGGTTTCCACGGCGGCATGTAACCACTCTCGACGGCCGCGGCGATCTGCCGCGCGTGTTGCCGGACCTCGTCGTAGGTGACGAGGCTGAACGGTCCGTCGCCGCCGGTGTGGTGACATGCCGCGCAGCGCGCGTGGACGATTGGCGCGATGTCAGAGAAGGTGACGCCTGGCGCGCTCGTCTGTCCGGCGATGGCCTGACTGGTCATCAGGCACGCGGCGATCGTGGCGAGGCCGCCCAGCCGCATCCGCCGCGCGGTCATGCCGATCGGCTGAGCGCAGCCGCGTTGGGTCCGGTCACCGCGGGGAGCCGGATGGTGAAGATCGTTTCGACGTGCGGCTCACTGGTGACGGCGATCGTGCCGCCGTGACGTTCGACGATCGCATTGACGATCGAAAGCCCGAGGCCGCTTCCTTCGACAATGGCCGCGCGCGAGGAATCGGCTTTGTAGAAGCGATCGAACACGAACGGCAGATGTCTGGCGGCAATGCCCGATCCGGTGTCTCTCACCGTGATGACGATTTCGCCGCCGAAGAGCGTGGCGTGCAGTTCGACGCTTGCGGGCGCCGACCCGTGGCGGAGCGCGTTCGCGGCAAGATTCTGGAGCGCCTGTTCCAGGCGGAACTGATCGCCGCGCACGATCTCGGCGCCCGGATCGATCGCGGTGACGAGCCGGACGTTTCTACGTTTGGCCTCCGCGTCGTGGCGCGAGGCGACGCGGCCGAACAGCCCTTCGATCGACACATCCTGGATGTCGAGCACGTTGCCGCCGCTCTCGAAGCGGGCGAGATCGAGCAGGTCGCGCACGATGCGTTCCACGCGCAGCGCTTCCTCGCCGATGATGCTGACGTAGCGCCGGTGCTGGTGCGACGCGGTGATGCCGGGGTCGGCCGCGAGTTTTTCCTGGTAGCCGCGGATGGCGGTGAGCGGCGTCATCAGCTCGTGCGAGATGTCGGCGAGCAGCGATCGGCGCGTGCGGTCGAGCGTGTCGATCTGCGCGGCATGTTCGGCCAGGTCGCGCGCCATCCTGTTGAACGTGGCCGCCAGCGACGCCACTTCGTCGCCGCCGTCTTCAACCGCGCGCGCGTTGATGTCGC
>JAISPN010000177.1 GCA_031274845.1 Acidobacteriaceae bacterium | reverse complement strand
CGCGGACGATCTCGCCGCCATCCGCACGCTCGGCTTCCGTGGCGAAGCGTTGCCGTCCATCGCCTCGGTCTCGCACTTTCTGTTGCGCACGCGCGCGCGCGGTCAGGCGAGCGGGACGGAAGTGCGCGTCAACGGCGGAACCGTCGCGTCGGTCGCCGAGTCGGCCGCCAAGGAAGGGACGACGATCGAGGTCAGCGATCTCTTCTACAACTTGCCCGCGCGGCGGAAGTTTCTGAAGTCGGACGCGGCGGAATCGGCGCAGATCTCGCGCGTGACGACGCAACTGGCGCTGGCGTATCCCGACGTGGGGTTCACGCTGACCAGCGCCGGCCGGACGGTGTTGCAGTGCCCGCCGGCGACGTCGATGCGCGATCGGCTGTTTCAACTCTATGGCGATCGCGAAGAGCTGATTGAAGTGAAGCGCGAGTCGGCCGGCCTCCGGATCGACGGGTTCATTGCCGCGCTCGCCGAGCAGGGGCCGGTGCGCGGACCGCAACACGTGTTCATCAACCGCCGCATCGTCAAGGACCGCACGATCGCGCACGCGATCATCGCCGCCTATAGCGTCGCGTCGATCAAGGAACGCAGTCCTGAAGTGCACCTGTTCATCGAGATGCCGGCTGACGCCGTTGACGTCAACGTGCACCCGACAAAAGCTGAAGTGCGCTTCCGGGATCAATCGCTCGTCCACGAGGTCGTCCGGCGCGCGGTGATGGATGCGCTCGGCAGCGGTGGCGTGCCGCAGTTGCAGCTTCGTCCTGAACTGCCGGTCGTGGGCACGCCGTCGGATGTGTCGATTCCGGGGATGCTGTCGAGCGGCAGCTATCCGAATCGCTGGCAGCCGTCGACGCCGCACGGCATCTTGCTGCCACCGCTGTACTCGCTTCCGCCGTTCTCTCGGGGCAGCGCGGTGTCTGAGGCGAGCCCGCTGTCACCGCCGGAACATACGTCGAGATCGACGCCGGAACTCCGCCCGATGATTCCGCTCGGTCAGTTTCGTGACACCTTTATCATCGCGATTGACGATGAAGGGATTGCGATCATCGATCAGCACGTCGCGCACGAGCGGGTGCTGTTCGAGCGCGTCATGGAGCGGCTGACGGCTGGCGATCTCGATTCGCAGCGGTTGTTGTTGCCGCTCATGCTCGATCTGCCGCACGGATTAGCAGCAGTGCTGGAGAGCCGGTCGGCGGAGCTGGCGCGTTTGGGGTACGACGTGGAGCCGTTTGGCGAGCAGGCGATCAAGGTTTCGGCGGTGCCGGCGCTGATGAACGCGGAGGAAAGCGCGCGCGCGTTGCAGGCGCTGGCGGACGATCTCGATGGCCTCGATCGTGGCGCGGCCGTGCAGGTTGCGCTGCAGCGGATTGCGGCGACCACCGCGTGTCACGCCGCCGTGAAAGCCAATGCGCCGCTCAACTTCGAGAAGATGACGCACATCCTCGATGAACTGCGCGCGACGGCGCACTCCACCATCTGTCCGCACGGCCGCCCGGTGATGTTGCGGCTCACGCGACGCGAGATCGAAAAGAACTTCGATCGCATCTGACTGAGTGTTTGACTATGTCACGCCTATCCTGTTTCGCTACCGTGCTCGTGCTGGCCGTCACGTCCGCGTGCGGCCGTCCGTCTGAAAAGCCTGCGCCCGCGCCTGAACCGCAGGACGCCCGAGCGATCGAACTTGCCGATCGCTATCTTGCCGCGTACCTCGAACGTAATCCCGAGACGAACACGTTTTACGGCATCCCCAACACGCACCACGATCGGCTGTTCGACAACTCGCTCGACGCCGAGAAGGTGTGGGAGGCGAAGGAAGACGGGCTGCTGGCGGACGCGCGTGCCATCGATCTGTCGCGTGTTCAGAGCGGATCCGCGCGCGCGGCGTACGCCATCGCGCGCGAAGCGCTGGAGAGCTCGGTGGAATCGCGCGTCTGCCGCAACGAACTGTGGAACGTGAGTCAGATGACCGGCTGGCAGGTGGACGATGGCTATCTGCTGACGATTCAGCCGGTCGGTACTCCCGAGGCGCGCCGAGAGGCGTTGGCGCGGTGGGGCGCGTTGCCGGCGTATCTCGACACCGAGATTGCCAATCTTCGCGTGGGGATTGCGTCTGGCTACACCTCGCCGAAGCTTGCCGTTCGCATCGTTATCGATCAGATTGCGGCGCTGCTGCGGAGCACGCCCGCGGACTCGCCGTTTCTGTCGCCAGCGAATCGCGATACCGACGCGCCGTTCAAAAAAGAGTTCACGGCGCTCTATCAGACGCGCATTCGCCGATCGTTGCAGGCGTATCACGATTTTCTCGTGAAGGAATATCTACCCGCGGCGCGTGAGACGATCTCCGTCACCGCGAATCGTGATGGCGCGGCGTGCTATGCGGCGTCGATTCGGGAATTCAGCACGCTGCCGGTTCCGCCGGAAGAGGTTCACAAGATCGGCTTGGCGGAAGTCGAGCGGTTGACCGGCGAGATGCGGACGATTGCCGAGCGGTCGTTCCACACGCAGGATGTCACCGGTCTTTTGCAGGATGTCCGGACGGGCAAGGAGTACCTCTTCAAGAATCGGGAGGATCTGATTGCCTATTCGCAGTCGGCGCTGGCGCGCGCCAAGGCGGCGATCCCGCAGTGGTTTGGCGTCCTGCCGAAGTCCGATGTGGCGATTGAGCCGTACCCGAAGTTCCGCGAGAAAAACGCGTCGAACGAATACAACGCGCCGGCCGAAGATGGCAGCCGTCCTGGGCTTTTCTACATCAATGCCTATCAGGCGGAGAAGAAGAGCCGGGCGCCGTCGGAGTCGACAACGTTTCACGAGACGATTCCTGGGCACCATCTGCAAATTGCGATTGCGCTCGAACGGAAGGAAGGACACGCCATCGGCCGCTACATCAACAACAGCGGGTTTGCCGAAGGGTGGGGGCTCTACGCCGAGCAACTGGCCGACGAGATGAAGTTGTACTCAGGCGATCTGGATCGGCTCGGGATGTTGTCGTCGCAGGCGTTTCGCGCGGCGCGGCTCGTCGTCGACACGGGGATTCACTCGAAGAACTGGACGCGCGATCAGGCGATTGCGTACATGCTGGCGCACACCGCCGAAGCGTCCGACGATATCGCTTCAGAAGTCGATCGCTACATCGTCTGGCCGGGACAGGCGACGGCATACATGCTGGGTAAATTGCAGATTGTGAAGGCGCGCGAAGAGGCGCGGCAGGCGATGGGCGCGCAGTTCGACATCAAGGCGTTTCACGATCGCGTGCTTGAAGATGGCGCGGTGCCGGTGAGCTTCCTCGCCGACAAGATTCACGCCTGGGCGATGGCGCCGCGATGAACGCGAACGACTGCATCCTGTTCAGTGGTGGCGCGCCAGGCGCCGAGGCGGCGTTTGGCGCCTCGGCCGAGCGTCACGGCATCGAGGAAGTGAACTTCACGTTCGACGGGCACACGCTGGCGCGCAGCCGCGGCGTCCGGATGCTCAATCACGAGGAACTGCACAACGGTGACGTCAGCCTTGAGTACGTGTCGCGGTTGATGCACCGCAAGTACACCGACGCGCCGACGATTCGGAAAATTCTTCAGACCATCTGGTATCAGGTCAATAGCGGTCAGGAGATTTACGTCATCGGCACGGTGCTGGACGATGACACGGTGCAAGGGGGGACGGGGTGGGGCGCCGAGTTCGCCAAGCTCTGTAACAAGCCGCTCCATGTGTTCGATCAGGACAAGAACGCCTGGTTCCACTGGACCGGCAACGGCTGGACGAATGTCGGGGGGCTTGAGGACGCGCCGCTCATCACGCACGCGCACTTTACGGGCACCGGCACGCGCACGCTGCGCGACAACGGCAAGGCCGCGATCGAGGCGCTCTTTACCCGGGCGTTCGGCGCCGCTTCTTAATCGTGTTCCAGCCGTCGAGACGCCGTTTGATTTCTTTCTCGAACCCGCGCTCTTTCGGCTCGTAGTAGGTCCGCCCGGCCAGCGTCGCGGGGAGGCACGACATGTCCGCCACCGCGTGCTCCTCGTTGTGGGCGTAGCGGTAGCCCTTTCCGTAGTCCAGCTCTTTCATCAGCTTCGTCGGCGCGTTGCGCAAGTGCAACGGCACCGGGTCGGCCACGTCGTGGTTCGCGTCACCCGCCGCGCGGGTGTAGGCCATGTAGACGGCGTTACTCTTGGGCGCCGTCGCGAGATAGATCGTGGCTTGCGCGAGCGCGGTGTTGCCTTCCGGCAAGCCGATGAAGTGGACCGCGTCCTTGGCGGCGACCGCGACCATCAGCGCTTGCGGATCGGCGTTGCCGATGTCTTCCGACGCGAAGCGCACGAGACGCCGCGCGATGTAGAGCGGATCTTCGCCCGCTTCCACCATACGCGCCAGCCAGTAGACCGACGCATCCGGATCGCTGTTGCGCATCGATTTGTGGAGCGCCGAGATGAGGTTGTAGTGTTCCTCGCCGTTTTTGTCGTAGAGGAGCGTGCGCCGCTGGACGACCTGACGTACGCGGTCGGCATCGACCTGTCGCTGTCCGTTCACTATGGGCGCTGACGAAACGGCGAGTTCCAGCAGGTTGAGCGCCGACCGTGCGTCGCCGTTGGCGATGGCCGCCATGGCGTTCAGCGCATCATCGTCGACCGTAACCTCGTCGTGGCCCAGGCCGCGATCGGGGGAGGCGAGCGCGCGTTCGAGAATCAGGCGGATCTCGGCGGCGGTCAGCCCGCGAAGGACAAACACTTTCGATCGCGACAGGAGCGCCGCGTTCACCTCGAACGACGGATTCTCCGTCGTCGCGCCGATGAGCACGATGTCGCCCGCTTCGACGCGCGGGAGAAACGCATCCTGCTGCGATTTGTTGAAGCGGTGAATCTCGTCGATGAAGACAATCGTCCGCTGACCGGTGATGCGGCGCGTGCGTCCGGCATCGACCATCACGTCGCGGATGTCCTTGATGCCGGAGAGCACGGCGCTGAACGACACGAATCGCGCTTTCGTCGTGTCGGCGATGATCCGCGCCAGCGTTGTTTTGCCGGTGCCCGGCGGCCCCCAGAGGATGATGGACTGGAGCCGGTCGCGTTCGATCACTTCACGTAACGGTTTGCCCGCGCTGAGGAGATCGTCCTGACCGACGAGCTCATCGAAGCTTCTCGGACGCATCCGCTCGGCGAGCGGACTCGAGGCCGTGCCGGATGCGGATGAGGGCGTCGGCGTCCCGGCATCGGAGAACAGCGAGGTCATACGCTATTGTGCTGTCGATGCGCCTCGTACGCAAAGAGCGCCGCCGCGACGGCGACGTTCAGCGATTCGACGCCGTCGGCCATCGGGATCGTCAGCCGTTCGTCGGCGCTGGCGACCAGCGCGGGCGGGAGGCCGCTGCCTTCGCCGCCGACAAGGATGGCAAGCCGGCCGCGGAGGTTGGCGGCAAAGAGCGAGCGCCCCTCACGCGGTGACGTGGCGGCGATGCGAAAGCCCGCGCGGCGCAGCATGGCGACCGCGTCTTCAGTGGTGGCGATGCGCATCGTCAGCAGACGCAGCAGACTCCCCATCGATCCGCGCAGCGCCTTCCAGCCAAACGGATCGGCGCTCTGTCCTGTGACGAGGAGCGCCATCGCGCCCGCCGCGTCGGCGACGCGAGCGATGGCGCCCAGATTGCCCGGGTCTTGCACGTCGCAGGCAACGAGCACGAAGCCGTCCGTCGTGTGCGCGAGCGCCGTTTCGTCGGCCGCTGGACGTTCCGCGAGCGCCAGAATCGGGCTGGGCGATTTCACCGGGCTCACGGCATCCATCACGGACGCGCTTGCCGTATCGACGGGCACGTGCCGCGCGTAGGCGTGTGTGACGATCGTGGTGATTTCCTGCGACGTGGCGGCGTCGGCGGCGACCATCACGTGATGAAGCGCGAGCTTGGCGTCGAGCGCGGTGGCGACGAGGTGCGCGCCGTCGAGAAGCATCCACCTGTCAGCGCGTCCACGCGCGGCATCGCGGTATTGGCTGACGATTGGATTTTGACGACTCGTAATGGCCCGCACGGCCGAAGCATAGCATTCACTGTGGTATCTTCTGGACAGACCATGAGCATGACCGTTAAAGACCGGCTCCTCAAGAAGTTCAACGACGAAATTCAGACGCTCGATCGTGAGCTGAAGCTGGAACTGCCGAAAGAAATCAAACGCGCGCGTGAGCTCGGCGACCTGCGCGAGAACGCGGAGTATGCGGCCGCCAAAGAGCGGCAACGCCTCGTCGAGGCGCGCATCAGCATGTTGCAGAAGCGTGTGTCGGAGATCGCGCTGATGAACGTCGATCGCATTCCGGCCGATCGCGCCGGCTTCGGATCGACGCTCCACGTCGTGGAGAGCAACGGCGAAACGCTCGTCTTTCAACTGGTCATGCCGGAAGACGCCGACGCCACCAAGGGGCTCATCTCGACGACCTCGCCAATCGGCCGGTCGCTCTTGAACAAGGAAGCGGGCGACAGCGTGACGGTCGTCACCCCCGGCGGCACACGCGCCTTCGAAATCCTCAAGCTGTTTACCATCCACGACGACGTCACCGGATGAGTGAGGCCAGCGCCGCCGCGGATTCGTATTCGCCGCATCTAAGGACCGCGCTGCTCCTGACCGGCATCGGGACCGACGGCGCCTATCACGCCGGCGTGCTGCGGGCGCTCCACGATGCGGGCGTCAAGATCGATGTCGCCTCCGGCCGCGGCGTCGGCGCGGTTGGCGCGATGTTCACGGCCATCGATGCAGGCGCCCGGCTCTGGGATGAGCGTGGATTTTGGCGCGTCCCGGCGACCCGGCAGTTCTATCCGTTTCGTCCGGCGATCCGCGGCGCGGCGCGGGCGGTTGCCCTCGCCATCGCGATCGTCGCCGTCCCGCTCGCGGTGATGGCGGCCGGACTCGTCGTCTTCCCGATCGATTTCCTGTTGAAGATGGTGGGGCTTGGCGGCGCGTCAGGGCTGACGGGCTGGTATCTGGGCCTCGCGCAAACCGCGTTTGCGCCCGAGGGACTACCGACGTGGGTGCCGCGTCTGGTCGTCCTCGTGCTCGGGGCGGCAGGCCTTGCCGTCGCGGTGACAGGAGCCCGAATCCGCTCGCCTCGCGCGCAGCAAGGCGCCTGGTGGTGGCGCTACCTTCCGCCGCCGCTCGCGGCGGAACCCGCGATTGCGCACGCGTGGACGGTGCTGTGGGATCTGCTGCGTGGCGCGACGTCGCTGCGCGAGCCGTCACACCGGGAACTCGGCCGCCGCTACACCGAGATGCTGGGCGAGAATGTGCGCCAGCCCGGGTTTTACGAGCTCGTGCTCGTCGCGCACGACGTCGACGCGCATCGCGATCTGATCTTCGCGCTCGTCCACGAGAGACAGCGTCGCGAGGGGATGGGGCGCCAGACACGAGCGGACGCGGATGAGCGTCGCGCCGAAGTGTTCGATCTTGGCGGCGTGGCGCGCGAGCACTTTGCCGACGCGATTGCGGCGGCGCTGACGCTGCCCGTGGTCACCGAGTATCACGCCACCACGTTCACGACCGATTCGTACTGGCGCGGCGAGACGCATCGGCTGTGCGATCGGGTCGGCAGCCTGCCCAGACTTGTCGATGAGCTGGCGGCAATGGGCGTCGCGCAAATCGTCCTCGTGGCGGCGGCGCCGGAACCGGGCGGTCCTCATACACTGTCGGCCTCACCGATTGCCGGACGCGCGCGCGTCGGCGAGTTCCTGCGCTCCGAGGAGGCGGCCGCAATCCATGATGCGCTCGCTACGGCGTCCCGATGCGGCGTGCAGGTCTTTACCATTCGCCCCGAGCACAATCCAGTCGGTCCGCTCGACTTCGACGGCAGCTTTGACGAGCGCTCCTCACGCCGTCACGTCGTCGACGAACTCATCGCGCTCGGCTACGAGGATGCGTATCGCCAGTTCATCGAACCGGTCGTTGGCGCCAGCGGAGAGACCGTCGGGTAAGCATCTTCTGTTTGTCGATCCCCAACGATCCAGCTCAGACGTCACTACGGCGGTAACCAGGCTCTACTTGGTGGCCCACCAGATGCGGGCAATAAGACCTCCTTGGACGAAGATGACGAGAAGTGTCCAGACGAGGATCGTGATGCGCTTCT
>JAISPN010000009.1 GCA_031274845.1 Acidobacteriaceae bacterium | reverse complement strand
AACTAGCAAGGGAGAGAACGGATGGGGCGCCGAGTTTGTCTGGCTCGGCACCCCGTGGGAAGACCGTTAGCGAAGAGTGGTTGGAATGATTGCTTTTGGTCCGGTGGAGAACGAGTAGTTTGCCGACCCGTCCTCTGCCCATGGAATCAGGACCACGTTCGAGCGCTCGCAGGTTCGTGGACAGACCGCGGTGCTTGGAGACGTGCGGTCGCGGAGATTGCCCGCGCCGACGAAGAAACCGACGGTTTCACCCCGCTTGGGTTGATAGCCTAGCATCGGTCCCCATCGTCTGTCGTAGAACCAGTTGAACGAAACCTCTCGTGGACTTCCGCCTGCCGATAAATCGCGGCCATACCAAAATTGCACGACCGCCGAGCAATCCCAGTGCGAGTTGATGAAAAGGCACATGCCTAGCGTGTACTGGATAGTGCCATTGCCATTGTCACCAAATGGCTGGTCTGGCCAACGATTTGCCGAGGTCCGCTTGTCGAAGTCAACGATGATGCCGCCAGGTTGCAGGTTGACGAGCGTGATCTTCGCGGTCTCGGGCCAGAAGCCCAGGTCGCTCGGCGAGTCGTAAATCGTCGCCTGCCGCATGTCGAACAGCACGTACTGGAACGACGAGACCCCGGAAGGCGCGCTCGTCACGCCGCTCGACGAATCGGTGGCCGTCACACGCCAGAAATAGGTGGCGTTGACGGTGAGCGAGGCGGTCATGGCCGCCGCCGTCTGGCTCCCCTGTTCTGGGACGGTGCTCGTGAAGACGATGTTGTTGAACGCGGCGGAGTCGGCCACCTCGAACTTGTAGAAGATCTGCCCCGCGGGACCTGTGCGCTGCGAGTTCGCGACGACGAGCGAGCCGAAATTATTGAGGCTCCCTCCTTGTCCCGGCGCGACGAGAGTCGGCGGCTGCACGACGACCTGCGGACCGAGATGGAACTGACGCGTCGTGGAATAGAGACCCGCCGACGAGCCAGAAACCGCGCGGACACGCCAGAAGTAATCCTTGTCACCCGTCAGCGGATCGATCTTCAGGCTGGTCTGCCCCGTGCCTTCAGCGACGCCATCCTTCGAGTAGACGATCGACGCAAAGTCCACATCCGTGGCGACCTGAAACGAATAGGTCAGCGCGGCCTTGCCGCTGGTGGCGCCGTTCTTCACGGTCAGCGCGAGCGGCTGATCCCCGAATTTGACCTGTGCGTTCGTCGCGGGCGACACCGGCAAGGGCGTCACGATGGTGACCCCGGTTTTCGTGTCACTGGTTGACGTGGCCTGTGCCGCTGTGCTGGGACTGGACGGATTCTTGTTTGAACACGCCGTCGCAACAACCAACAGCGTCAGCGCGCCAACCAGACTAAAACACTTCTTCATGAACTCCTGCCACACGTTTCCCTCTTGTCCGACACACCCGTACGCGGGAAACCTCTCGTACGAGAACGGCATTGCTGTCGCGATGGATACAAATATCAAGAAGAAATAAAAGAATACGGGTCAGTCGATGTCCGAGTCAACTGCGACGGCCGTACATATCTTCCCAGGCACGCCATCGACACAAGATCCGCGACGAGGCATTCTACTGTTTCGCCACCGATTGAACGAATGGTTGCGCCGGTGGCGGCGGGTCGACGCTCGGTAAATCGGAGAGGGTCCATCCGCCGCCGAGACCTTTGATGAGTTGCACGGTTGCCGTCATCCGCTGCATCTGCAAGACAACGGCGGTGCGCTCATTCTGAAGCGCGATGCTTTGCGCCGACGCCACTTCAAGGTAGCTGGCCAGGCCGCCGCGATAGCGCAAGGTTGCCTGCTGCAACGATCGCTCGGCGGCATCGACGGCGCGCTGCTCGATCGTTGCTTCCTCGCTGAGAATACGCAACGCCGACAACTGATCCTCGACTTCCTGAAACGCCACGAGCACCGATTGCTGATACGCCGCAATCGCCTCGTCGTACTGCGCGCGCGCCTCTGCGTTTGCCGCGCGGCGGCGTCCGCCGTCGAACACGGTGATGAGCGTCGCGGGACCGATGCTCCAAAAATTACTCAGGCCGGAAATCCAGCTCCCGAGCGACGCGCTCTCGAATCCTCCGGCGGCGGTCAACTGGAAGATCGGATAGAACGCCGCCTCGGTCACGCCCATCTGCGCGTAGGCCGCCGCGACACGGCGTTCAGCGCTCGCGATATCCGGACGCCGTTCGAGCAGCGCCGACGGCAAGCCGACAGGAATCATCGGCGGTTCATCCGCGAGCGGCACCTGCGCCAGCGAGAACGACGAGGCGGGCTCGCCAACAAGCACCGCGATGGCGTGTTCGAGCGCGGACCGCACGATCCCGAGATCGACCGCTTGCGCGCGCGTCGTTTCAAGCTGCGTCTCCGCGAGCGCCACATCCGCCTGCGAGGCGAGACCGCCGGTAAACCGGTTCTGTGTCAGTTCAAGCGCGCGTTCGTACGACGTGACGGTGGAATCGAGCAACTGCCGCTCCCTGTCGAACCCGCGCAGCGCGAAGTAGTCGCCAGCGAGTTCCGCGTGCAGGCTGAGATTCACCGTCTCGAGATCCGCGGCGGTCGCCTCCGCAAGCGCGCGGCTCGCGGCGATACTGCTCTTGATGCGTCCCCAGAAATCGGCTTCGTACGAGACGCTCGCGGGCAGCAGGAAATCCCCGTACGCGGCATGAAACTGCGATACGGCGCGATTGCCGGAGGGGCGCGCGCCCGTGATGGACGGCGCCACAGCGACCTGCGGCGACAACGCCGCGCGCGCCCCCGTGAGCGCCGCGCGCGCGGCGGTCAAGCGGGCGTCCGCCTGCTTCAACGTCTGGTTCGACGCGGCGACACGCGCTTCGAGCGTGTTGAGCGGCTCGTCGTTGAAGAGTTCCCACCACGCGCCGCGCGCGAGATCGTCGGCTGGCGCGCCGTTCTTCCAGGTGGCGTTCTCTTTGTACAACGGTGGCGCGACGGCTTGAGGCGCCACATACGGCTGCTGCGGTCCGCACGCGGACGCGACCGCCAACACCGCCACCGCGAGCACGGCGCGGCCAACGCCGCTCGCCCCTCCTGGCATCACTGCGCGGCTCCGCCAGCTGGCGCGGGCGCAGGCACGGGCACGACACGCACGGTCACGCCGTCCACGAGCGAATCGGGAGGATTGGTGATGAGGCGCTCGTCGCCTTTCAACCCGGCGACGATTTCCACCTCGGTGCCAAAATCACGGCCGGCGGTTACCGGCACCCACTTGACGCGATCACCCTCGATGACGGTCGCCACCTG
>JAISPN010000262.1 GCA_031274845.1 Acidobacteriaceae bacterium | reverse complement strand
GTCGACTTGAAGACATTGAAGCCGCTCGGCACCGTGGCGACAGGCGCCAACCCTGACAGCATCCGGTACCTGGCCGACCGGCACGAGGTCTGGACGTTCAACCACACCGCCGGGTCGATTACCGTGTTCGATCCGATGTCCGCCAAGGTCATCACCACCATCACCGTGGGGGGCCAACTCGAAGAGGCGGTGGAAGACAGCTCTGTCAATCAGGTGTACATCAACGTCGAAGACAAGAACGCCATCGCCGTCGTCGACACCACGACGCACAAGCTGGTGCAGACGTGGCCGATGGCTGGATGCGAGGGGCCAAGCGGACTCGCGTTTGATCCGAAGAACCATCTGCTGTTGAGCGCCTGCGATGGAAAGATGGTGGTCACCGACAGCCGCTCGGGCAAAGGTGTCACGAGTTTCCCGATCGCGGATCGCGTCGATGGCAACGGCTTCGATCCGGCCACCGGATTGGCCTTCGCGTCGAGCGGCACTGGCGTGCTGACGATTGCGCATCAGGACACGCCCAATAAATTCACGGTCGTGCAGACGCTCAAGACGCAAGCCTCAGGACGAACGATGTGGCTCGATCAGACGACGCATCGCGTCTACATCCCCGTGGCGGACACGAAGGCGGGCGCCAACGGCCGCGCGCAAATCGTCGACGGCACCATGAAGGTGTTGGTGGCGGGTCCGCCACAGTAACGGGGCTTCACGCCGATCGCATGAATCGGCGAAAAGGCTTACGAGAGGTGGGGGATCGACGCACCGGGAAGACGGACTTCCAGCGTCGTTCCCCCGCCAATCGAATCGGCGACCCGTATCGTGCCTTTGAACAGGTGGATGATTTCGCGCGAGATCGCCAGGCCGAGTCCTGTCCCGCCTGTCTGCCGCGACCGCGAGGGATCCAGCCGGTAGAAACGTTCGAAGACGCGCTCGCGTTCTTCACCCGGGATGCTCGCGCCTGTATTCCTGACCGTCACGATCACTTGATCCGACACCCACTCCCCTGACGCGGTTTCAAGACGCGCCGTCATCGTCACCGTGCCGTGCGCGTGGTTGTACTGGATGCCGTTGCGCACGAGATTACTGAAGACGCGTTCGAGCAGCGACGCCTCGCCGTAAACGAGAAGATCCGGCGGCACATCGAGTTCGATTCTGACGCGCGCCGACTGCGCGGTGCTCGACTCGCGCGCGATCACGCGGCGGAGTAGATCGGCAAGACGCACTTCGCTCACGGCGGGAGGCGTCTGTTCCTGCGCGCGGACGAGCAGCATCAGATCCTGCGTGAGCGCGGTCATCACCTGCAATCGCCCGTTGAGAAGCGTCAGCGTCTCCCGGTATTCCTCGGGTGTGCGATCGTGCATCAACGTCACGTCGATTTCGCCCTGCATCGCCGTCAGCGGACCGCGCAGCTCGTGCGACGCGTCCGCGGCAAACCGTCGATTCGCTTCGAGCGCGCCGTGCAGACGATGCAGCATCTGATTCAACAGGCGCGTCATCTCGCCGATCTCGTCCTCGACGAGCGGTGGGTCGAGTCGCGTCGCGAAATCCCCCTCCGCGATGGCGGCGGCTTTCTTCGTGATGCGGCGAATCGGCAGGAGCGCGTTCGACGCGAGCACAAACCCGACGCTGGCGGTAAGACCGAGCGCGCTCAGCCAGACACCGAGCAGCAGATTACGGAGGCGGCGAAGCGTCGCGTCCATCTTGTCGGTGAAGAGCCCCACGGCGATGACATAGCGGGGCGATCCGTCGGTGACGAGCCCGGTCATGCGGCCGTGACGGCCGTGCGCCGTAACGTTCACCATCGGCGCCTGTCCAGCGAGCGCGTGCTCAAGCGTCTCGCGATCGAGCAGCGCGGCATCCGTCAAACGCTCCGACTGCAGGAGCACCTGCCCCTCGGCATCGAGCACCTGCACGAACTTGTCCGTGTACTCGAGCGAGCTTTCCGGATCGATCGGAAATTCGTGAAGGTGAAGTTCCATGCGCCCCTCGTCGATGGCCGACGCGAGCTCGGTGCCGGCAAGCGTTCGAAGCTGCGCGTCGAAGTCGCGCACGAGGAATGCGCGGATGCTGAAGTACACCGCGAGGTTGGCGACGGCAAGCACGAGGCCGAACGCCGCAAGCCAGTGCAGCGTCAGCCGCGTGCGGAACGACAGCGTCACGCGGGTGCTCCGTCCGGCGCGCGGACTTTCAGCATGTAGCCCAGCCCCCGGATGGTATGAATGAGCGGCGTCCGCACGCCGGCCGCGCGCAGCTTGCGCCGGAGATAGCCGATGTAGACGTCCGCGACATTCGAGAACGGATCGTAGTCGCCGCCCCACACGCGATCGGCCAACTGATCGCGCGACACGATCGTCTCCGCATGACGGAGCAAGTGATCGAGCAGCCGGTATTCGGTCGCGCTCAATTCGATCGGCGTCTCCCCCACGCGCACGAGGTGCGTCGCCGTGTCCATGACAATCGGGCCATAGGTCAACGAAGTATCGAACTGACTCGTCCGCCCGCGACGCGTGAGCGCGCGAATCCGCGCGAGCAGTTCGTCAAACGCGAAGGGCTTGACGAGGTAATCGTCGGCGCCGGCGTTGAGCCCCTGCACGCGATCGGTGACCGCGTCCTTCGCGGTCAGGATCAGCACCGGCGTGTCGACGTGATCCTGACGCCACTGGCGGCACAGCGTCACGCCGTCCACGCCCGGCAGCTGGATATCGAGGACGATGACGTCGAACGATTCCGCGCTGACCATCGCCGCGGCCGCGTGACCGTCCTCGGCAAGATCCACGCGGTAGTGCTCCTCACGCAAGCCACGCAGGATGAACCGGCTGATTTCGGGATCGTCTTCGACGACCAGAATGCGCACGCGGTATTTTAATCATCGCTCGCGCGGTTGAGGATCCACTGTTCGAGGCGCTCGTAGAGTGTCGGCAGCACCATCAACGTCAGCATCGTAGAGGTGGCGATCCCGCCGATGACGACGCTCGCAAGTGGCCGCTGAATTTCCGCGCCGGCGCTGTGCGAGAGCGCCATCGGGATAAACCCGAAGGCCGCGACCATCGCGGTCATAAGCACCGGCCGCAGCCGTGTGGCCGCGCCTGAGAGCACCGCCTCTCGCAACGACTGCCCCTCGTCGCGCAGCCGGTTGACGGCGGTGACGAGCACGACGCCGTTCAGCACCGCGACACCGAAGAGCGCGATGAAACCGACCGACGCGGACAGGTTCAACGTCAGATCGCGAATCCAGAGCGCCGCGATGCCGCCAACGAGCGCGAACGGCACGTTCAGCAGCACGAGCGTGGCGTGGCGCAAGCGGCCGAACGTGACGAAAAGCAGCAGGAAGATGATGGCGATCGACAACGGCACGACGAGCGCCAGCCGTGTCATCGCCCGCGCCTGATTCTCGAACTGCCCGCCCCACGCGATGCGATAGCCCGGCGGGAGCGTCAGCGCCGCGTCGATGCGTTTCTGTGCCTCGGCGACAAACCCGCCAACGTCACGGCCACGCACGTTCGTCTGCACGACGAGACGCCGCTCGGCGTTCTCGTGGTTGATGGTTTCCGGCGCGCGCGTTTCCTCGATGCGCGCCAGCCGCGAGAGCGGCACGCGCTCGCCGCGACGGCCGGTCAGGAGGATGTTGCCCACCGCCTGCGGATTCGCCCGCATCTCGTCGGTCAACTGAACGACGATCGGAAACCGCCGCGGGCCGTCCAGCAATTCGCTGACGGTCGACCCGCCGACGACCGCTTCGACGATGTTGCGAACATCTTCGACGTTCACGCCGTATCGCGCGATCTGTTCGCGGTCGATGGAGATTTGCAACTGCGCCGCGCCGAACAGCACTTCCGTCTGGAGGTCTCTGGCGCCACGCACCTGTTCAAGTTCGTGCGCCACCACCGCGCCCAGCCGTTCGAGCGTCGTCGGGTCCTGACCGAAAATCTTCACCGCGACGTCGGCTTTGACGCCGGAGATCACTTCATCCAGCCGCATGGCCATCGGCTGCGTGAAGTTGAACGTCATCCCCGGCATCGTTTCGAGCGCCGACGACATCGCGTCGATGAGCGCGGCCTTGTCGCGTCCGGTCGTCCACTCGTTGACCGGGCGTAACGAGACATACAGGTCGCCCTGATAAATCCCCATCGCCTCGGTCGCGATATCGGGACGGCCGATCTTCGTCACCGCGCGGCTGACTTCTGGAAACGATCGGACGATACGCTCGGCGCGCTTGGCCAGATCGATCGACTCGTCCAGCGACACCGACGGCAGCTTGCGTGTTTCAATGAGGATCGACCCCTCATCGAGCTTCGGCATGAACTCGGTTCCGAGAAACGGCAGCGAGCCGAGCGCCACGCCGACGGCAACGAGCGCGACCGTCATCGTGCGCACGGGGTGATTCATCGCGCTCCCAAGTTGCGCGAGGTACACCTCGCGCAGCCGGACGAACCATCGCTCGTCGCTATGCGCCCCCGTCATCTTCAGCAAGAAGGATGACGCAACCGGCACCACCGTGAGCGAGAGCAACAACGACCCGAGAATCGCCGAGCAGACGGTGATCGCCATCGGCCGGAACATCTTCCCTTCGAGTCCTTCGAGCGTGAAGATCGGCAGATAGACGGCGACGATGATGAGCACGCCGAACAAAATCGGCCGCGCGACTTCGGTCGCCGCGCTGGTGAACAGCGCCATGCGTCCCCCGTGCGCGTCGTGATGCTCAGCGCTGCCGTGCGGATCGTGACTGTCGTGATGCTCAGCGTTATGACTCGCCTCTGATCGTCGCCGGATGAAGTTCTCCATCATCACGACCGCACCATCCACGATCAGACCGAAGTCGATCGCGCCAAGCGACATCAGGTTGGCGGAGACGCCGAAGAGGTGCATGCCGATGAACCCGGCCAGGAGCGACGCCGGGATAACGGCCGCCACCAGCAACGACGCGCGGACGTCGCGCAGGAACACGAACAGCACGATGACCACGAGCAACGAGCCCTCGATCAAATTGCGCCGGACGGTCGCCGACGTCCGATCGATCACCTCGGTCTGGTCGTAGAAGGGAACGATGCGAAGTCCACCCGGCAGCGTCTTGATGACCTCCGCGATCCGCGCCTTCACGCGCTCGCCGACATCCTTGCCGTTCTCCCCCTTGAGCATGATCACCATGCCGGCAATCGATTCCTCGCTCCCGTCCGTGGTGACGGCGCCTTGTCGCGGCGCCGCGCCGATACGCACCGTGGCAACGTCCGCCACGATCACGGGGACGCCGTTCACTTCGTCCACCACGATCCGCCGGATGTCATCGTCGGTCGTGGCAAGGCCAGTGCCACGTACCGTGAAGCGCTCAGAGTGATGTTCGATGAAGCCGCCGCTGAACGACGTGTTGTTCGCCGCGATGGCGTCGCTCACCTGCGCCAGCGTCAGCCCGAACCGATCCAGCTTCGCGGGATCGACAACGACCTGATATTGCCGTGTCAGGCCGCCCCACGAGTTCACATCGCCGACGCCCGTCACCGATCGCAACTGCGTGCGTAGTTCCCAATCGTGGATCGTCTTGCGATCCATCAGGTCCGCGTCGCCTTCGACGAGGTACTGATAGATTTCGCCGAACGCGGTGGCCAGCGGGCCGAGCGTGGGCGCCATGCCCATCGGCAGCCGCTCGCGCACTTCCGAGATCCGCTCGTTCACCAACTGGCGCGCGAGGTAGATCGGCATCGCGTCCTCGAAGACAACCGTCACCAGCGAGAGCCCCGCCTTCGACATCGCGCGCACCTGCTCGGCGCGCGGCACGCCCATCAGCGCCGTCTCGATGGGATACGACACGCGCTGCTCGACTTCCACCGCCGCGAGGCCGGGCGCCTCGGTGACGACGGTGACCTGGTTGTTCGTCAGATCAGGAAACGCTTCGACGGGCAGATCGCGGTACGCCACCACGCCCGTGAGCATAGCGGCGGCAAGGCACAGCAGGACAAATAGACGCTGCCGCAGGCTCGTGGCGACGAAACGCTCGATGAGTCCCATTACTGCCCTCCACCGTCCGCGCTCTTCATCAACTCGGACTTGAGGACAAAGCTGCCGGCCACCACCACACGTTCACCAGCGCTGAGCCCGCTCTTGATCTCGACCGCATCACCGCTGTCCGATCCGAGATCCACCGGACGGACCATGAATCGTCCTTCGGCAGCGCTCACGAACACGACCGTCCGCCCGTCGATCGTTTGAACAGCAGCTTGCGGCACGGTCACGACCGTCCGCGAGTCGCTTTGACCGATCGCAATCGTCGCGAACATTTCGGGCTTCAAACGCCCCTGCGGATTCGGCACGGCCGAGCGCACGGTGACGCGTCGCGTCTTCGGGTCGATCATCTCGCCGACCGCGATCGTCGTGCCGGTGAAGCGCTCGTCGGGATACGCCGCGACACTCACCTCCACCGATCGCCCCACCTTGACGAGCGGCAACCGTGTTTCGTCGATCTCGGCCACCGCCCACAGCGTCGACAGATCGCTGACGACAAAGAGCGGCGAGCCAGGCGTGACCGTCGTGCCCGGCGTCACGAGACGTTCGAGCACCGTGCCCGCCATCGGGCTCCGAATCGGAATCTGCTCATTCACGTCCTCGGTGTTTTCTGGCGAACCGGTGTTGTCGTTGATCGCCACGCCCACGTGCTCGAGTTCCTGAATGGCGCGGTTGACTTCGGCAACCGCGACATCCAGCGACTTCTCGGCAGAGACGCGCTCGACGTCCGCGCGCTGCACATCCTGCAGCGACACCGCCTTGGCGGTGTACAGACGATTCGTGCGCTCGTACGCGGCGACGGCGTATGCGAGCTCTTTGTCCGCGCGTTGCCGCTCGGCAATCGCCTTGCGATAGCCGGACCACGCATCGTGCAGCGCATGTCCGTGCATCGTCGCGAGAAGCTGACGGCTGGTCACGCGGTCGCCAACCTGCGCGAGCGTGCTCAGGATGAGCCCCTCCTGCAACGAGCCGACCCGCGCCGTGCGTGTGTCATCGAGCGCGATCAGCCCTGGCACGAGGATGTGATCCGTCACCGACCGCATCTCCGCGGCCTCGATGGTGATGCCCGCCTTGCTGATGGCGTCACTGGTCAGTTGCACGGCATCAGAGGCAGCCGGCGCCGCCGCCGGTTTGTCCGCCTCTGGCGCCTGACTCGTGCAGGCGACGCTGACCAACAGCGCGCCCACGGTGATCGATCTGCCAAGTGCGCGTATGCCTTTGTAAGCCATCACTACTCAATCTCCTGTCCGACGGCGAGTCGGGCATCGACCGATGCCGCAAGCGCATCGAGCCGCAGTTCCACCGCGGTCCTCTTCACCTCGCTATACACGCGCTCGGCATCGATCACGCGCAAGATGTCGGAGGTGCCTTCACGAAAGGTTGCCTGCGCGGCGTTCCGCACCACGTCCGCAGGCTCGAGCAGATCGCCTGCCACGCGCGAGGCGCGCTCGGCCAGCGTGTGCGCCACCGTGATCAAGGTCGTCGCATCGAGCGTCAACCGCTGCACGAGCGCATCGCGCTCGGCCTTGACGGCACGCTCTTCGCCAAGCGCGCGCGCGGCGGCGCTGCCGTTACGGTCGAAGAGCGGCACCGACAGCGCCACGCCAGCGACCGCCGTATCGAAACCGTTCGTGCGTTTGTAACCCGCCGTCACCACCGGATCGGGCACGCGCCTCGCCTGTTCGAGCGCCGTGACCTGCTGCGCGCGCGCCACCTGCGCGTTGGCCGACCGCACATCGGGATGCGTGGACACGGCAGCGGCAATCGCCGCGTCGTCGAGCGACGGCGGCGCCACCTGATCGGGTTCGACGAGTTGCTCAGGCGCAATCGGCGTCGTCGCGCCGATGATGAAGGTGAGCGCCGTGAGACTGCGACCTAAATCGATCTGCGCTTTGCTGATGTCGATCTCCATGCGCGCCGATTCGGTTTCGAATTTCAGGAGGTCCGCTTCCGGAGCCGCCCCCTCCTCCACCCGCCGCCTCATTGTCTCGATGAGCGTCGCGAGACCGTCGCGATGATCGGTGAGGACGGCAAGCAGCCCACGCGCTTTGAGCGCCTGCACGTACAGCTGCGCCGTCCGCGCGGTGATCTGCCACTCGACCGTGCGCAGATTCGACGTCTGGATGTCTCGCTCGGCGCTGGCGACGCCCAGACGCAATCCGCGTTTACCCGCCAGCTCGAACGGTTGGCTGACAAGCGCGTAGACGTCCAGCGGTAAGGCCGACGATCCGGCTGGGCGAACGTTTTCCGTCCGCACATCAATCAATGGATTCGGCAAGCGTCCGGCGAGCCGCGCAGCTTCTATCGACCCTTCGGAGAGCTGCTCCGCAGCCGCGCGAAGCGGCGACGCCGTGCGCGCCTGCGTCACCGCTTGCGCAAGCGTCAGAGGAGGAGGTGGTGGCCCGGCCACGCCCAGCGCGACCGCGACGGCAACAGCAATGAGCATGTCTCCACCCTAGCGAGGGCGGATGAGAAGAAGATGAGAGCGTACGACCGGGTCATCGGAGCACTGCGCGATCTGGTCATTGACGCATCGGGATATTTCACGCGGCAACAAACCCGCCACGGAAATCAGCCCCCAATCGTTCAATGACCAGATCACCAGATCCATTGACCCTCCGACCGTGTGGTAGCAAAATACTACCGTCGTCACTCAATCGATCCACGAGAGACGCGGCGCGATCGACTGGAGGTGTGGTGTGGGAATGCCCGTCAAGCTTTCTGATGAATTGGTCGAGTCTGCCCGCTCAGAAGCGGTCCACACCGATCGGTCGATTACCGGCCAGATTGAGCATTGGGCCAAACTCGGTCGCTCCGTCGAAACCGCCCTGCACCACCACGAGCTCAAGGCGCTGAAGCGGTCACCTCGGACGGTCCCCTTGACCAGCGAGGCCCACCACGCCATGCAAGCGGCACTGGCACAGGTCGTGGCCGAACGCGACCAGCGCGCGCTGGCCCGCACCCTGCAGCGCGGTCGAACCGTCTATCAGAGCGGCCCCGCGGGGTCCGGATTGGTGGAACGGATTGCCTCCGACGGCAGCAGGACGCTCGGCCGGCTGGTTCATCGACGCTTCGTGCCCGCACGTCAGGGACGGCGCTAGTGGCGAAAGCCGACGGTCCACGCGGTACACCACCTCGGCGCCGGCGCACAGAGGCACGACAGCTCCTCGTCGTCGCTGGCCCAAACGGCGCCGGCAAATCCACCTTCGTCGACACGTTTCTGAAACCGGCGGGTATCCTCATCGTCAATCCCGACGAAGTAGCAAAGGGGTTGGCGCCGCACGCGCCGGACACCATCGCCTACGAGGCCGCGCGCGTGGCCGATACGTGGCGCCGGGATCTTGTGGCGCGAGGGGTGTCGTTTTGCATGGAGACGGTGTTCTCCGATCCACAGGGGGAGAAGCTCGCCTTCCTGAAGGACTGTCAGGCGCGTGGATATACCGTCATCCTTGTCTTCATTGGCGTGGAAAGCGCCGAGCTCTCACGCGGCCGCGTGATGCAACGCGTCGAGCAAGGAGGGCACGACGTACCAGACACCAAGATCGAGGCGCGCTTCCCTCGCACACTCGACAACTTGCGTCACGCCTTAACCTTCGTCGACGAAGCCCTGCTATTCGACAACAGCTCGTCGGACCACCCTTTTCGTTTTGTCGCCGCGTTCAAGGCCGGCCTCACGCAACGACGCACGAATGTGGCGCCTGCCTGGGCCAAGGATCTAATCGCTGAGTCATCGGGGCATTGAACGATCTGGTCATTGACGCATTGCGGCAGTTCACGCGGCAACACGCCCACCAATCGTTCAATGACCAGATGATGAGATGAGATTATTTGCTCGGCTTCACGACCGTGGCGGCGACACGTTTCAGCGCGTTCCCACGCGCCTTGTCGTCGGGCAGCGCTTTCCAGGCACGCAGGAGCGCGCGCGTTTGCTCGGCCTGCACCGGACACCCGTTGGCGCGGCACATCTCGATGAAACTGTCGAAGCCAAAGGCGTGAGCAATCTCGGTCAGCGTGTCCCACCGCGTATTCCGCCCGTTCTCCGCCGCTGACACCGACATCGGCGAAATGCCCGCCTTGTCCGCCAGTTCGTCCTGCGTCCAGTTCGCGGCCAGCCTGACAGACCGGAGCAGCGACGCTAACTCTCCATCAAACTCACGCTGTTGCTTCATCATGGCGACCTCGTCATGTGTTGATCGGGTCATCTGGTCATTGGATGATGTGGTCATGGCTTAGCCGCCGTCTCTATCTCTTCCTTGTCTGTAACCGGGCATCGTGAGCGGTGCGAGAGCAGCGTGTCAGCATAAGTGAGCTCACATGTTAGACAACGAGCATGACGCCACCAGCCAGGCATTGAGTGCGCAACCGAGCACGCTCCCAAGCACGAAGACAGGCACGATGCCATGCGATAGCACGCGGGGTGATCTCCCACGAATTTCCTCAGCACACTACCACAATAATTTGTTCTCTATATTGATCTTAATCAAATTTATCTACATAAATCACTTTAAATAGCCGAATAGATGAGTCTATATTTGTATATTTTTAATAAAAATTTGTGATAGTTATAATCGCCACCGCTTCAATAGATGGGCTAGCGCTCCCCTCTCGCGCACGGTGTCGATTCTCCGTATGAGAACCAGTTGCCAGTTGACAGTGTTGTCAACCTACGACGCTGCAGGTTCCGCCCAATCGTGACGCACCGTTGTGCTCGACCTGTTCCCCAGTCACTTTCGGCGATCGCGCAGATTGAAGGAAAGAAAAAGAGAAGAAGACGCGCGAATGAGCGCGATTGGCGCGGCAGGTACGGCTCAATGCCGCCACCAAGCAGTGCCCAATCGCCGGTCAGGGTGTGAAGTGGAACAGATTCAGGCCGGTGTCGTCAGCCGCGCTGAAACATCTACAGAGAGCGCCGCTACTCAGCGTGAGGACGCTTCGCGGGTTCTTCGATTGTCTATCGAGGGAAAGAGCCGGGAGGCGGCGACGCGCCGCCTCCCGTACGAAAACGACTTACTTTGCGGCGGGGATGTCCTTGAGGAGAACAGCGGTGCGATCGAACGCCGCGCCAAACCCCTTCAGCGACAAGGTGAAGGTGATCGACTGCCCACCGTCAACCGTGGCGTGCACCGTCAGCGAGGTGCCAGAGCGGAGACGGCCGAGGTTGGCCCGCTCGACCTTGACCGACACAAGGCACCCGCCCGCGAGGCAGGTCCGGTACGGCAGCGCCGAGCCAAACGCAGTCCCATCCACTTGCAACGTGATGGGCGTATTCACCGCCAGACCGAAGGGGAGGAGCAAGTTCCCTTCCGCCTGCTCAGCGGTGATGCTGGTGATTTCGAGCGCGAGCACGCGCTGACCACGGTCCTTGTCGACCTGCTGCTGAGACATCCCGCAGACTTTCTTGCCATCTCGCACCAGACACGACACGGCCCAGTCGTCGTAGTTCTCCTGAAGCGAGGTCGGCTCCACCGTCGCGACGCCGCCAGCTGGCGTGGGCGTCGTGCTCGACGCGGGGGCCGTGCCCGATGCCGGCGGCCGGGCCTGCGCCGCCGCGGGTGTCGTGGTCAACCCGGTGACGACGAGCAGGCCAGCAATACCTGCAACCACTGGTGTAAAGGAAAAACGCATACTCTTTGTCAGACGTACCATATTGTGAGGTTCCCCTGTTGTGAAAGGTTCTTTATCTTACCAGTTCAGTCGTATGCCGTTGACGTTCCACAGCAATAGTTTCGTCAAGTTCTGAATTTTCTTGCCGCCACGGGTCTCCCCATCAGCCCCCCAGAAAAGCCAGGTCGAGGCTATTGAGCGCTGGAAGACGTTACAGTCATCAGCACTTCAGGCATATGACCAATTGGCGTGTCCTAAACATACTCCACTATATCTATTTCACCCAACTATCTCAATAAAAACATGGATTAAACTGATTTAATCAGCACAAACGAATAAACTCAGCGTCTGTGACGGGCTCGCCGCAGCGTCCATGTGCTGAGGTCACCAGCACGCCAAACGCCGTCAGCACCGACACCGCGACGAGCATCCACCCGACGACACGCAGCTTGGCTGGCGGCGGCGGACGCATCGCAATGCCAGTCGCGGTGAGCAGTCCAGGCATCGATGTCGCCAGCGCAGAGAATGGGAGCAGCGATCGATCGACGGCCACCGCCAGCAGCACCGCGCCACCAGCGGCAACAAGCAGCGCGGCGCGCCGCGTCGCCGCCACGATCGCTGGATGACCGCCGCCGCGCACGCGAGCGATGGCCACACGCACAGACAAGGTGCTCGTCACGAAGAACAGCGCGAACGGAATCGCCGCCGCGACAGCAACACGGGGATCTGCGCCAGAAGCCGTCATGACCGGCACGGCAACACCAGCGAAGGCCAACGACGCAGCCACCTCACCGGCACCCGACTTTTCCACGTCACGAAACATG